>JBGTCS010000236.1:0-14513 GCA_041748715.1 Pyrinomonadaceae bacterium
TCTTTGTCGCCGGACACTTTACTCATCAACGGCATATAAAGCCGGCTATTGACGCTGCGAAAAAACTGGTACCAAATCTGGCTCAGAGAATTGCTAATCGTTGATAACCCAACCGTACGAACAAAAAAGGCGACCTGAATAATTTTCCAGATCGCCGTCCAATTAACATTCAAACTAGAACCTTATTTCATATCAGGTTTGTTAGTCCGAACCATTACCTTGTGATTTTGAAATTTTTCCGCGATGTTAGCGGGGTTGATATCATAACTCGTCACATCAAATGTTTCGTCAGCTTTTCCTCCGACGGTCTGCGTCCATTTAAAAGGAAGCTGGACACCTCCGACATATCGATAATCAGAAAATGTAACGTTGAAATCGGCCCGCCCGGCGTCAGCAGAATTCGTGTTTCGCATCAATACGTGCTCACCTTTTGCTTCGTGTTCGCCCTTTGGACCTTCGGTTCGAAATAAAAAGACGTTTGGAGCTTTTTGTCCTGAATAACTCAGCATTGCCGGTAAGTTTGACGTTTTGTTTAGATAAATCTTAAACGACGCTCCGCCATATTCTGCAACAACAATGTTGCAAGCGTTTCCGTCAACATTCCCTTCGCCGCCAAACTTGTAGCTTACGTCCATTCCTTTAGGAGCCGTCATTAACAGGGCGATAGTCAGGCGAAGCATTTCGTTATCCCTCATCTCCGCGTGAAGCTCACCGCCTTTGCTGTCCATTGAGCGTTCGAAAATGAAATGTTTGCCGTCTGCACCGACATCTTTTCCGTCCTTGGATGTCCATGTCGCGGCACCGTTATCGGTCTTTCTGATCAAGATTTTTTCACTATCCTTGTCGCCAACTCGTTCAACATTTCCGTCACCATCTTTTTTAAACGTGAACTTGTGAACACCGGCTGCATCGCCGTCACCATCTTTTTTGAACGTGAAGGTGTGAACACCGGCTGCATTACCTTGTTCTTTTGCGACCCACTTAGTGGCCTCGTCCCCTGTTAACTCCAGGACCGTGCCGTCGTCTTTCTTTAGGATGATCGTATTGACTTTTCCTGTCTCGGAGCCATGTTCCTTGTTCTCGAACTTGAATCTCTTATGCTCCGTGGGCTCACCCGAAACGACCACGTCAACATCCTCGTTTACGAACACTTTGTGAAGTCCATTTACGTCGTCCTTGCCGATTTTGCTCATCTTCATGAACTTATCGGGAAATTGTAGGGCGATTTCCGTTTCACCTTGGTCTAATCTCTCAGAACCATTCACTTTTACATTACGAGTCGATTGTCCGACGATGCGTAGGCTCTGAACACCATTAATTGCAGTATCGCCACCAATAGCTACGCGAGCTTTTCGTACTAGCTCCAAAGCTTTTTCATCGGATTTAAAAGCAGCACCCGCTTTTTTGACTATTGCTCCTAATCCAACAAAGAATACCGAAACACAAAGAACCGAAATAATTAATCTTTTCATAATTAGCCTCCAAATGAATTTCTTACAAACGAGCTAAAAACCTACTTGACCTCTATTTAAGATGTTAGGTGTCCGACAACAAATAATCGCTCATTCGACATTATGAATGTTACAAGCCATTTAGGCATGAATGGTTAAGACAAAGCAAAGAATTTGTAAAGAATGTAAAATGTCATGAAAAACAATAGACAATGGTCAATGGACAGCGGAAAATGAAAGTCTGGCGGATAGCAGTAATCCATTTTTGATCGCCGGATGCTTATGAAACGTTCCTGGTCAACATTTTTACTTATCGGCGGATTTATCGGATTGATCCTTTTGTTGGGCGGCCTACAGTATCGATCGATAAGTCAGATAAGTGAGGTTGACGGCGAAAAGGCTCGCAAACGGGTTCAGGAACAGGCTGACAGATTTGCAATGGATTTTAATCGCGAGATCCAAACTGCCTACTTTAACTTTCAAACCGATGCCGACACTTGGAAAGATAAGGACTGGAAAGCGTTTGGCGAAAGATATGATTTCTGGAGAGAAAAGACAAAATACCCTGATCTTATCGCTGATATTTTCTTTTTCGGTTTGAAATCAGACCCTGAACCGCTCAGATTTAACCCAAACGATAACTCATTCCAGCTGGCTGAAATGACACCTGAGCTAAGTGACTTAAGGACACGGCTCTCACAGGAAAAAGTTTTCAAGCCCGTTTACGAAGATATATATACTCTGGTTCTACCTATACAAGATGTCGGGCCAGCGGAGAAACGGATAGTAATTCGGCAACGTGGGGAGAGCTTAACGGAGGTCGAGGGTTTACATGAGAAGTTTGGATATCTAGCGATCAGGCTCAATGCCGAGACTATAAACGAAAAGCTGTTATCGGATTTGGCAACCGGGTATTTTGGCGACGGCGAATATCGCGTGGCCGTTACAAGCAGTGACGGTCGTCCAATATTTCAATCCTTAAACGGCGAAAAAAGCGATGCGGTGGCACCGTTGCTCGACCTTTCGTCAGACAACTTTGTTTTCTATTCTAATCGAGAGCTGATGGCCAAATTAAAGGTCGATGAAAAGCCAGGTTCAGGTAAGGACGAACATGAAAATGTTGTTGTTGATTCTCGGATTGAGACCCATACTTTTGAGCGTAGTCCATCACGGAATGCAAACGGCGGATCGTTTAAGATCGAACTTAAGAAGGAACCAGCGCTACGTTCAGGGACATTTACTGCCGCTGTACGAACCCGAACCGGCGATAGCCCGTGGACATTAACAGTCCAACATTCATCGGGCTCGCTCGATTCTTTTCTTGCTGCGTCACTTGGTCGGGATCTCGCTTTTGGTTTCGGCTTATTGTTTTTGCTCGCGGCTGCGGTCGGCGCGATCATATTTTCCGCCCAGCGATCAAAAATACTCGCACAGCGTCAGGTCGATTTTGTTTCGAGCGTTTCGCATGAGTTTAGAACGCCGCTCGCGGTAATTTATTCCGCCGGCGAAAACCTCGCAGACGGAATTGCAAAAGAGAATGAACAAGTTTCGCGATATGGCACCTTGATTAAAAAAGAGGGCCGAAAATTATCGTCGATGGTGGAGCAGATTCTGGAATTCGCAGGAGCTGAATCCGGCCGGAAGAAATACAATTTTACCGAAATTTCGGTTGCAGACGTGATCGATAATGCTATTGCGGAATGCGAGCCGTTAATTAAAGAAAGAGAAATTAAAATGGAAATGGTCGTTCCCCGCACGCTCCCGGCAATCAACGGAGACGGTTATGCGGTGGGCCAGGCAATCCAGAATTTGATTGCAAACTCGATTAAATATAGCAACGGGAACAAATCTATCAGAGTTGAGGCAGAGAAAGTTGCTGGAAAAATAAATATCTTGGTCGAAGATAACGGGATAGGGATCTCAAACGGAGACCTTCGACACATCTTCGAGCCGTTTTTTCGCTCCAAAGCTGTTGTCGATGCTCAAATACATGGAAACGGACTTGGCTTGTCACTTGTGAAGCAGATTGCCGAGGCACATGGGGGCCGGGTTTTTGCGACTAGTGAGATTGGATTAGGAAGTCGTTTTACAATAGAGCTTCCAATAATTAGAGTTAGCACCTGAGTTCGAAAGCGATTTACTTACCCGGTCCCGGTTTATTGGTTTCCCTTTGTTCAGATTATTTTATGAGAATCCTTCTTATCGAAGACGAAGAAGGGCTGATCGTTACCCTCACCGATCGCCTCGTTAGCGAAGGCTTTGATGTGTCATCGGCAAATGATGGAATAAAAGGGTTTGATGCAGCGGTTGCAGAGAATTTCGATTTGATAATTCTCGACGTCATGATGCCACGAAAAAATGGATACGACGTTTGCCGTGATTTAAGAAAAAAGGGAATCGACACTCCGATCTTAATGCTGACCGCCAAAGGCGAAACTATAGATAAAGTTTTGGGTCTAAAACTTGGTGCGGATGATTATCTGACTAAACCTTTCGAAGTAATAGAGTTTCTGGCACGCGTTGAGGCATTGCTGAGGCGTTCGCCTCATCATACAAACGGAACGACCGCGGAAGGATTTCGTTTTGGTGAGGTAACGATAGATTTTAAGCGGGCGGAGGTAACAAAAGACAGCCTGACAGTGGACCTCTCGGCCATTGAATTCAAACTTCTGCAGTATCTGATCGAACATCGTGGCGATGTGCATTCGCGCGATCACTTGCTCGATGCGGTTTGGGGTTATGACGCCATGCCGACGACCCGCACAGTCGACGTTCATATCGCATGGCTCCGGCAAAAACTCGAGGAAAATCCTCGGCACCCCAAATTTATCCAAACCGTTCACGGCCTCGGCTATAAGTTTGCCGGATAGCAGTTCTACACGATCACGGCTGCTGTGTCCGGTTCGATCATCGCATTTAACAGCTCAGTGATCTCCCAATTTTCGTCTGCGGACAGTTTGGATCGTCTTAAGAATTCGTTCATATCTGGCGACCGCAGCGGTCTCGCATAATGAAAGCCTTGGCCAAATTCGCACCCCAGATTTTTTAATTCAGCGCCCTGCCCAGGATCCTCGATCCCTTCGGCGATAGTCCTTAGTTTTAGGGTGTCGCTCATCGTTATGATCGCTTTGGCGACCGCCGCGCCTTCGCTGTCTTTGGCAATATGGTCGATAAACGATTTGTCGATCTTTAAGATGTCCACCGGAAATCGCTGCAGATAACTAAGTGCGGAATAGCCAGTGCCGAAATCATCGATCGCCAAGCGTACACCGAGCGATTTGAGCGCGGCCAGCCGATCAATCGTCGCGTCGGTATCCAGGAGCATGGTGCTCTCAGTTATCTCCAAAATCAGACATTGCGGAGGTAAACCAGACATCGCAAGCGCGTCCTCGATGGTATTGACAAGGGAAGTATCTTCGAATTGCCTGCTCGAAAGATTAACGGTTACCGAGAGGCTTTCGCCCAAATCATGCTGGATCTGCCATCCTCTGGTATGATGACAGGCTTCGTGCAGGATCCATTTTCCGAGCGGGATGATCAGATTGGTTTCTTCGGCAACGGGTATAAAGTCATTAGGGGGAATCAAACCGTGATCTGGGTGGTTCCATCTAACCAGGGCTTCCATTCCCATTATTTTTTCGGACGCGAGATCTACTATCGGCTGGTAATAAACCTCAAACTCTTCGCGAAAGATCGCGGTGCGCATGTCCGATTCGAGACGCGCCCGTTTCATCAGGGCGTTGTGCATTTCGATTTGGAATACCGCGTATTGGTCCTTGCCCTGGCCTTTAGCTATATACATGGCGACATCGGCATTACGCAGCAGTTCGTCCGGGTTTTCGCATCCATCATCCGAGATCGCGATCCCGATACTTGTGCCGACAAAGATACTTTTTCCAGCGATCGTAAACGGAGATTTTAGTACCTCTCTTACCCGTTCGGCAACGAGAACAGAAGCGTCGGCGTTCATCGTGTCCTCGACGAGAATAGCAAACTCATCCCCGCCAAGCCGGGCGGCCGTGTCGCTAGTTCTGAGGCACGACTCGAGCCGATGGGCGACCGACACCAGCAGTTCGTCGCCGGCGGCATGGCCCATCGTGTCGTTTATATTCTTGAAATTATCAAGATCCAGAAAAAGAACCCCGACCGAACTTTTTCGACGGCTGGCCTTGGCCAGGGCATGGGTAACCCGGTCACCAAAGAGCGCCCGGTTCGCAAGCGTGGTTAGTGGGTCGTGCAGAGCCTGGTGGGTAAGTTGATCCTCGAGTGATTTTCGCTCGGTCACATCACGGACGATACCGCTGTAAAAGACTCCTTCGGCTGTCGTCCACGACGACAGCGAAACCTCGACCGGGAACTCTAATCCGTCACTTTTCAGTGCTCTAAATTCGATCGCCTGTGCACCGGGATCCAAAAGCACCGAGGCGATGAGCGGATCAATGTCATTGTCGGATAAGTTTTGATAATAAGACGCGGGAAATAGGAAAGAGAGCCCTTTGCCTGCAATTTCCGTCTGGCTGTAGCCGAATATGCTTTCGGCGGCGTGGTTCCACGAAATGATCCGGCCACATTGATCCATCAGAATTATCGCGTCATTCGCCGATTCGACCACCGATCTGAAACGGCTTTCGGATTCCCGAAGCGTTCGCAACGTGCGGTTCTGAGCCATCGCATAGCGTATCGACCTTTCCAGTAAAGCCGGATTGATCGTATTTTTTATCAAATAATCGGCCGCTCCGGCCTGTGTCGCTTTAATATCGATCTCCTTATCGTCCTGGCCGGTAAGCAAGATCATTGGCAAAACGCAGCCTTTGGCGATCGCCTCGGCCAGGAATTCGATGCCGTTGCCTTCGCCAAGCTGATAATCGATCAGACAGACGTCATGGTTTCCGGCGATGATCGCTTCGATGCCGATGCTATATTTAGCTATCCACTCGACCTTATAGGTGGTGCCCTTGACGTCCCTTAGCATGTCCGCCGTTAAAATATAGTCGTCTTCGTCGTCCTCGATTAGGAGGACACTGATCTCAATTTCCTTCATTAGGCATCCTCTGTATCCGATGGGAGCTGGACAATTTCGAACCAATATTTACCGATCGTTTTTAGAACGTCGACAAGCGCGTCAAATGTCACGGGTTTTACTACAAATGAATTGACGCCGAGGTCGTATGTTCTGAGGATGTCCTCCTCCGCTTTTGACGTCGTCAAGATAACGATCGGTATCCGTCTCAGATAAGGATCGCTCTTGATGTCTTTCAAGGCCTCGCGACCGTCCTTACGCGGCATGTTGAGATCAAGCAGGATCAGGCCAGGAAGCTGACGTGCGGCATCGCCTGCGTAATTGCCGGTGCTTCGCAGGTAGTCCATTAACTCCTCGCCGTCTTCGACTATTTCCAGCACGTTCAAAAGCCGGCTTTCTTCAAAAGCGTCCCTCGCCAGCATCCGGTCGTCCGGATCGTCCTCAGCCAACAAAATTGTCATTGCTCGTTTTTTTCTATCCATTAGTTAACCTCCGACACTGCTTGTCTGACCGGCAGCGTTACAATAAAAGTCGATCCTTCGTGTAAGGTGCTGTTAGCCGCGATGTGCCCGTTGTGCCTTTCCGCGATCTTGCGGCAGATTGACAACCCGACGCCCGAACCTTCGTATTCCGTCCGGCCGTGCAGTCTTTGAAAAACCGCGAAAATTTTGTCTGTGTACTTTTCGTCAAAGCCGATACCGTTGTCTTTAACAACAAGCTGAAATTTACCTCTCGATCCATTGCGGTTTGACGGCAATGATTGAGAGAAAATATTTATGATTGGTGACTGTGAACTTTTTCGAAACTTTAGGGCATTGCCGATTAGGTTTTGTAAAAGCTGACGCATTTGGAGCGGGTCGGCGTCTACCGTCGGCAGTTCGCCGATCTCGACGCTGGCACCGGTTTCTTCTATTTTTACTTCCAGATCCGACAGCACTTCGCGCGTGATCTCTTTCAGATCAACCTTAGCGAAAGGCCGGGCGTTTGTCGCAACACGCGAAAACGTCAGCAGGTCCTGGATAAGCAACTGCATCCGATTTGCGGCTCCGCGCATGCGTTCGAGATAATCAAGCCCTTCGCCCTCGAGTTTGTCGGAATATTTGGTTTTAAGACGGTCTGAAAATGCCTGTACTTTACGAAGCGGTTCCTGTAGGTCGTGCGATGCAACGTAGGCAAAATCCTGCAATTCGCGGTTGCTCCGCTGCAATTTATCATTGAATATGAGCAACTGCTCTTCGGACCGTTTTCTTTCGATCGCAATGGCAATCTGGTCGCCGACCGATATCAAAAAGGCAAGATCCTGGTGGCTGTAAACTCCCTCTTTTTCATAATGTTGGACGACGAGCACTCCGATTGTCCGTTCGGGAGTTTTTAGAGGGACTCCGAGCCAGGAAGCGGATGCCGATCCTACCCTCGAGACAAGGCCCGATTCGATCATTTCATTTACCTTATCTTTTGAAAGCAAAAGTGCTTCCCCGGAACGCAGTACAAAATTGCTAAATGATTTTCCGACAGAGGCAGGGGCCGGAATAGGATCGAACTTGTCGGCCCAAAATTCAAAACCTATCTGATCGGTCAATGGGTCGTGAAGGGCGACAAAACAATTCTCGGCATAAAGTATGCGTCCGATAGACCTATGGATCAGGCCGAGCAAGTCATCGAGGTTTGTTGTCGAGGCGACACCCTCAATAATCTCAGATATGACTTTAGACTCAGCCTCGAGGCGGCGGCGCAATGAGACATCATTGATACGGACAATGCTGGCGCGTCGACTGGCAAAAGTGATCTCATGCTGGGTGATCTCGATGTCGATCACCGAGCCATCCTTTCGTTGGTGTCGCGAGGATTCGAGGAGTATTGCGTGTCCATTGCGAGCACGGTTAAGCCTGTCGGTGAATTCCGTATCGTTTTCGGGCAGCGTCAAATCCCGTATCGAAATCGTAGTGGAAAACTCGTCACGCGAATAGCCGTAGAGGTTAATCGCGGCTTGGTTGACGGCGAGGAACGATAGAGTTTCAAAATCGACGACAAACACGGGCTGCGGATTTGATTCGAACATCAGACGGTGCTGCTCCTCAGATATTCGGAGTTCCTCTTCGACTCGCTTACGTTCGATCGCCAATGCGATCTGATCACCGACCGCACTTAAATTTCCAAGGTCCCGCTCATCGTAGCAATTTACATTCTCATAATGCTGAACGACGACAACTCCGATAATGCCTGCCGGAGTTCTAAGCGGCACGCCCAACCAAATTGCCGGAAGCGTGCCGATTATCGTTACCTCGCCCTTCTCGCTCAACGCCTTTATAGCATCGACGGTAAGCTTTACCGGTCTATTCTGACGCAGAACATAGGCGGTCAACCCGGTGCCTAACTTAGCGGGAGCCGCTGGTGTATCGTATTTGTCTACTAGAAAAGGCACATTGAGCAGGTCTGTTTCCCGATTATAGAGAGCGACGAAGCAATTTTCGGCGTTCAGGAGTTTTCCCAGAGATTTGTGAATCAATTTGAGCAATTCATCAAGGTTTGAAGTGACGGTTACGCCCTGAATTACCTCGGAAATTACTTCGTGTTCCATCTGCGAGCGTTTTCGCTCGATGAGATCTTCTTCAAGCGAAACGGTCGCAGATTTTAGCTTAAAAATAATAAGGCCAATATAGGCCAGCAAAAATATCGATGAGATATAGAGGATTAACCTATAGACGGCCGCCTGCTGCATCGCTCTTTCGTAAAAAGAATCGTAAGCGCCGATAACTTCTTCGGACTTTTCGCTGGTTGGGAGCGATATGGCCTGTTTTACGAGATCGTCCAATTCAGGTTTGAGCTGTAAAATCGCCCGTGCATGCGAAAATATACTGGTAATGACCAATCTGTCGGCACTGGCAGGACGTGCGTCCAACTCGCTTTCCAATTGATCAAGGCGATTTGAAATCGTCACTCGAGACGCTGGATCAGCTGATAAATAGTAGGTAAGTATTGAGCGTTCAAGATCATTCAGCCGGGTGGTTTCCGACGCAGTCAAGCTAAATCTCGAATGCCTAAGATTGTCCGCAGCGACCGGAAAATATCTAAGGGAATCGTTAAATATGGCGTTCCGAGCCTTGAACTGCCCAATCAATACATCTTTCTGGGTCTGGAGATCGCCAAAATCACCGAGGATTCCATTGATCCTTTCCGTTTCCTCTGATGTAAGATATTGCGGCACCTGTCTCAACGTCCGCTGGATAACGCCGATCTCGTCAATCCGACTCTGAAGCGCGTCGTAATTGTTGGTCAGTCCGAACCGCGATTCTAAAATATCCTTTCCGATCGTGGCGTCAATGGTTTTTAGCTGATGCAGATCGGCGCTGAACCGATTGTGAACGCCAGATTGAACCACGTTGGTTTTGACGAACATAAAGGTCATTAAAAGAATGAGACCGAGGCCGATCGCCACCTGGTATGGGCGAATTTTCATTGTCTTTGGTACCTCGCAAAATCACCGTGAGGAAATTTTAAGAATTTAACTATCACATCGACCTCCTGACCCGCCAGATTGCGACCGGGCTCATCAACACGACTTTGTCGAGTATGGAAAAGTGTTGTTTACATCTCGCAGGCTCGGAATGTTAAAAACATATTTATCCGGTTCCTGGCAAGAGACATTAAAACGGTCACGCTCGGCCGGTATAATACTGCCGCGATGGGCAAAATACACGACGATTGGTCCGCAGGCGGCCTTAAGGCCAACAAAGTACAAAATAGCGACTTCAACCCAGAATATTAGTAAACTGGCCCTCATTTGAGGTTGGTTCAACAAGAACAGACGCACCAAATGTATTTTGGTCAATGACTTTCTGAATCTGCAGGATCTGTATACCCTTGAGTTGTCAAAATAATCTCTCGGCTTAAATTTATCCGTTTAGAGCAAGAATATTTCGGTTTATTAGAGGTTAAAATGAGTATAGAACCTGCCGTCGTACAAATCGGCAAGTTTGGCAAATACTTTAATTTGCCGCACATTTATTTTGTGTAAAGTAGATTTTATCCCAGGTTAGTTGACCGCCAGAAAGCGGTCGGGGTTTAAGGGACTCTAAAGGGAGCCAATCGAAGCCTGACTGCGGCGGTCACCGCATCCTATAAACGGATCGAACGCCGAAGGTTTCGGCTTAGGCTAGGTTTCGATAGATTTCAAGCGCGCCGAGATTACGTCGGACAGCGAATCCGTCGAGCTTTCGGCAATGAAATTCAAACTGCTACATTTTTTGATCGAACATCGCGGTGATTTACATTCGCGTGATCATTTGCTTGATGCGGTTTTGGGGTTAAGAGGCTTGTCGGATAAATGTCGCGGTTAAATAACGGGGGCGGTTTCTACACCGGTATTCCCTGGAATGTTTGGAACAACCGGCCAGCTTTCACCTTCGACCGTTTTGGAATGACGGAGAAACTCGTTCATTTCCTTTGCTTGAAGCGGTTTTGCGAAGTGATAACCTTGACCCAGTTCGCATCCCAAATTTTGCAGCTCGGTTTGTTGGTTAAGATTTTCGATGCCTTCGGCAATAGTTTTGAGGTGCAATGTATCGCTCATTGTAATAATCGCCTTGGCCACGGCTGACCCTTCTCTGCCTTGTGCGATCTTATCGATGAATGACTTATCGATCTTCAATATGTCGACCGGGAACCGTTGAAGATAGCTTAGTGATGAGTAGCCGGTGCCGAAATCGTCAATTGCGAGCCGTATTCCCGAGCTCTTCAGCTCAGTAAGCTTTTGTATAGTGGCTTCGGTATTCATGAGCATCGTGCCTTCAGTTATCTCAAGAATTAAGCTCCGAGGGGGTAACCCTGATTTAGCAAGAACGGCTTGGACGGTTTGTAATAGGCTGTCATCCTGAAATTGACGACTGGCGATGTTGACGGTGATTGAAAGCTGCTCGCCGTAACCATATTTCGTCTGCCACTCGCGGGCCTGGAGGCACGCTTCTTCTAATATCCATTGTCCAAGGGGAACTATTAGACCCGTATCCTCAGCAAGCGGGATGAAATCCAGTGGAGAAATCAGACCGAGTTTTGGGTGATTCCAGCGAACGAGAGCTTCCATACCCATGATCTGATCCGACTGAAGATCGACGATCGGCTGATAAAAAACTTCAAAATGCTTTTTTTCGATCCCGCATCGCATGTCCGCTTCAAGCTGCACACGCCTGACCAACGCTTCATGCATCTCAGTTTGGAAAATAGTATAACGATTCTTGCCATTACTCTTGGACATATACATGGCGACATCCGCGTTGCGGAGCAGTTCCTCCGGACTCTCGAGCGCCGTAGCGGTCGTGGCGATCCCGATACTCGTGCCTACAAAAACGTCGGTTCCGGCAATCGAAAAAGGTGCGAAGAGCACATCACGTATCCTTTCGGCTACAAAAACCGCGCCATCAGTATGCTCAATGTCTTCGACGAGAATTGCAAACTCGTCCCCGCCGAGCCGAGCCGGCGTATCGCTGGAGCGCAAACATGCCGTGAGTCGTTCGGTGAAGGAGACAAGCAGCTCGTCACCGGCGGCGTGTCCGAGCGAATCGTTTACAGACTTAAAATTGTCCAAATCGAGAAAGAGAACAGCAATCGGGGTACGATTGCGCCCCGCCCGGATTAATGCGTGCTCGACGCGGTCGCGAAACAAAACCCGGTTCGCAAGCTTGGTCAGCGGGTCGTGAAGCGCCTGATGCGTTAGCTGATTCTCAAACGATTTTCGTTCGGTTACGTCGCGAACTACGCCGCTGTAAAACACGCCTTTGCCTGTCTCCCACGAAGACAGTGAAATCTCAAGCGGAAATTCCGTGCCTTCACGCTTAACACCGTTGATCTCCGTCGCACGGTTCCCCGGACGGAGCAAACCCGATGTAATCAATGGATCGCAACCTGTGTTTTGGGACAAATGCTGCGTGTACGATGCCGGAAAAAGTGCCGAGATCGGCTGCCGCAGTATCTCATCCTCTTGGTAGCCGAACATCGCCTCAGCGCCTCGATTCCACGACATGATAACGCCGTGGTGGTCCATCAAAATGATCGCGTCGTTTGCTGATTCGACAACCGAGCGAAAACGGTTTTCCGACTCGCGCAATGTTTCGATCGTTCGCCCGTGGGCAATGGCGTACCGAATAGCACGTTCCAGAAGTTGCCCGTCGAGCGCTCCCTTTACGAGATAATCGGCCGCTCCGGCATTGTTAGCTTCGATGTCGATTTCCCGGTCGCCCTGCCCGGTGAGCAAAATCATCGGAATGCGACAGCCCGCTGCCACCGATGCAGTCAGCAGCTCGATTCCATTGCCCTCACCGAGCCTATAATCTATCAGGCAAACGTCGTGATTACCTTCGAGCAATACCGCGAGGCCTTCGCCGTATTTTGATACCCAGCTTATTTCGTATTCCGTTCCTTTTATTTCATTGAGAAATTCGGATGTCAGAATATAATCGTCTTCGTCGTCCTCGATTAGGAGAACTCTGATCGCATCTACTTTCATAATTAAATATCTCCGTCGGATGGGAGTTCGACTATTTCAAACCAATATTTGCCGATCGTTTTGAGAACATCGACTAGAGCCTCGAATGTTACAGGCTTAACAACAAATGAATTGACGCCCAGATCATAAGTTCGAAGAATATCCTCTTCGGCTTTTGACGTAGTTAAAACGATAACGGGTATTCTACGAAGATCGGGATCGCTCTTTATTTCCTTTAGTGCCTCGCGCCCGTCCTTACGTGGCATGTTTAGATCGAGCAGAATCAAGCCGGGGCGGGGCTTGGCCGCGTCGCCGGCAAATTTTCCGCGATGATAGAGATAATCCATCAACTCTTCTCCGTCCTCGACTATTTCTAGTCCATTGCGCAGACGGCTTTCCTCGAAGGCATCTCGCGTAAGCATGCGATCGTCGGGGTCATCGTCGGCCAGTAATATTGTCATTGATCCGCTGTCTATTCTCATTAGTTTAATTCTCCGGCTGACTGTTTGATCGGCATGGTAACAACGAAAGTCGAGCCGTTGCCAGGCTGGCTTTGGGCGGTGATGTTGCCGTTATGCCGCTCGACTATTTTGCGGCATATTGCTAAGCCGACGCCTGAACCCTCGTACTCGGTGCGCCCATGCAAACGCTGAAAAACGGCAAAGATCTTGTCAGTGTATTTTTCATCAAAGCCGATGCCGTTATCCTGGACAGAAATCTGTATGTGCCCTAACAAGCCAGCCCCGTTCAAATTGGCTGGGCTTCCGGAGATGCTTATATTTAGGGCTGTGTCCTTTTGCCGGAATTTAAGAGCATTGCCCACCAAGTTTTGTATCAATTGCCGCATCTGCATCGGGTCGGCATCGATCGTCGGAAGGTCTTTAAGTTCAATTGTCGCTCCCGATTCCTCGACCTTTATCTCAAGATCCGACAACACTTCCTCCGTTACGGTTTTAAGATTGACCGGTATGAAAGGCTGCACCTTTGTCGAAACGCGAGAGAATGCAAGCAGGTCTTGAATAAGTAACTGCATGCGACTAGCGGCGCTTCGCATTCGTTCAAGATAATCAAGCCCGTCGCCTTCGAGTTTGTCCTCGTACTTTGTTTTTAGCCGATCGGAAAACGCCTGTACTTTTCGCAGCGGCTCTTGCAGATCGTGCGAGGCGACGTAGGCAAAATCCTGCAACTCACGGTTGCTCTGCTGGAGCTTTTCATTGAACCTTTCCAGCTCATGCCGAGCTTCAAGTCGCTCGGTAATGTCGCGGATCGCGGTCATAATATATTTCTTTCCGCCGACAACCGATGTCGAAACCGCAGCTTCCATCTCGACCAGCATTTCATCTTTGCGTTTGCCCTTGAATTCATAGACAGAAGGTGCATCCTCGCCGAGCAAACGCCGCCGCCCAAATTCCATCATCCGTTCCAGTTCCTCAAACGGCAGAAAGTTTGTGTCGAGTTTGCCGATCACCTCTTCCGGTTCGTCATATCCAAAAAGTTTTGCGAATGATTTATTGGCATAAACAATCGCTCCTTTGTCTTCAATGATGATGCCGTCGCGGGAGCC
>JBGTCS010000237.1:0-3200 GCA_041748715.1 Pyrinomonadaceae bacterium
GAGGCGATCGATGTCGAAGCAATTTTTTCGGGCAGCAGAGCATCTCGTTTTGCCTCTTCGGTCTCCGTCTGGATCGCAAAAACCTCGTCAAATGTCCAAACCGGAGTGCGGACACTCCTGTCCGCTCGTCCCCTTTCAAAATTTCCCGTGTCCTCACTTCCCGCCGGCTTTCGATTCGATTTATTCGTGCGAACAGGAGTGTCCGCACTCCATGCGGCGTCCAACTTTTCTTGCAGATCCTGATTCTCCGCCGCGAGCTTTGGCGAAATCACGATAGCCGAAGCCTCGCCCGCCCGTGCAAAAGCGATGATCTCATCCACCGTCGAGGCCGGATCAATCGGGACCGCGGTCGCACCCGTTTTCAGAATGCCAAAATAGGTCATTCCCCATTCGGGCATATTGCTGGAGAACAAGATGACGCGGCTGTTATTCTGAATGCCGTTCTTGGCCAAAAATCCGGCCGCCCGCATCGTCAATTCGTTAACATCTTCAAATGTATATTGCTCTTTGCGCCCGTTTCGCTCGATCCGCATTGCGACACGCGTCGAAAATCGTTTGACCGATGTATCAAACAGATCAAGCAGGTCTTTGTATGTGTACGAACGTTTCTCCTGTGCTTTCAATTCTTCTTCGAGATGCGGCAAGACCCATTTTCGCATTCCCGGAAAATGGACATTAAGCCAATAGTCATACCAGTCGAGAGACTCCGGATACCACGGCAGCAAGTCTTTTTCTTTTTCGCGAATCAACGAATGCAGCGCCCGAACATTATCCGACCGGTACAAATATACGTTGTCGACCATAAACGGTTTGAACATCGCAAAGGCGTCCATCGTCTCCTTTGTCGTTTGCTCAAACGTCTCGACCGATTTTTTTAGATCAGAAACGATGTTTCCGATCCGGCCGCCGCCCCAACGCGGGCTCGCCTTATCAAGCAGGCTGTCGGCCCGTTTCGCCAGTTTATTCAGCATCGGAGCGGACGCCAGTTCGTACGTTCGATGTTTGACCGTTTGGGTTTCGATCATTCCAGCCAATTTATTGATAATCTTGTTGCCCGACTCTTTGTTTTCAAAATGCTGGCGCTTGTACAAACTGACGAGGCCCACGATGCGTTTCATGTCGTTCGGGTTAGAATCGCCCGATGACGCCTGAAAAACGAGCGGCGGATTATCATCGACCAAAACGTTCATCATCGCTGCCAGGATCGCTCCGGCCACCATATCGACCGGGATAATATCGAGGATCAGTTTTTCATTGACCGGAATTATCGGCTGCCCGCGAAGCGCGATCAGGATCAGCGGCGCGGTCGTGGTAAACCCTTCGTTCCAGCCGGGGAACGGATATTGGTTGGACGATTCGACAATCGAGGGCCGGACAAGCGTTTTTATAATGTCGTCCTGTGAAGCGATGATCTGTTCGGCCAGCGATTTGGAATATGTGTAAATATTGGTCCAGCCCCAATACTCGGCACGCTCGGCACCGAGCTCGGTAGTCCGCTCGCGAACCCACATCTTTCGCTCGCGGAATATTGCCGATTTCAATTCGCTTTCATCATCCGGATCACGGCCTTCGTCGGCAAAACGTTTGCGTGCCTGTTCGCGAAACTTCGCGGCTTGAACGGCGTCGTTTGATTCCTGACGAGCCTGCTCGCTCAGACGTGCGCAGTCCTCGACCTCTTGATTGACGTCAAATTTTGTTCCGACAAGTTCGTTCTTTCGCGGAAAATATCCAACGACCGGCTCGTTTTCCCAGATCGGTCCAGAACGTTTTCCCGCTACAAAACACGTCGAAACGTGTACCAGCCGCGGCTTTTTCATCATCCGGGCGAGTTTGATAATGTTGTTCGAACCGACGACATTTGTCCTCAACGCAGATTCGAGCGGTGGGTTAAACGTCACATTACCGGCACCGTTAATAATAATGTCGGTGTCGCGCATGATCTTTTTCGCCGTCTTTTCGTCGAGACCGAGATATTCATTACCGACATCGCCATTAACCGGCACGACCTTGGACTTTATAAAATCCTCAAACCCGTCACCGTATTTCTCGCGAAGCGGATCAAACGTCGGCGATGTCACGATCGAAGTCCAAAACCGTATCTTAGACTCCGCAGCATCTCGAGCCCTGACGGTTGCATAAACCTTTCCGATATCCGGAAAATTATTTAGCAGCATCGACAACGTGACCTTGCCGACGAAACCTGTCCCGCCAATAAAGAAGATCTTCTTACCCTTAAATATTTCTGTTGGTGATAGTTTCATAACGGAGCGCGGACACTCCTGTCCGCTCGTTTCCATATCTCAAATCTCTTCTCATTTCCGCAGGACCATGACCTACTATTCGTGCGGACAGAAGTGTCCGCACTCCGATTGTTGAGCAGCATCTACAACGCAACCCTACCCTCATAACCGGGCCCAGCGATGAAGAAGATCTTTTTTCCTTTAAATATTTCTGTTGGTGATAATTTCATTGCGAAAGCTACAAAACGGTTTCTTCTTTAATAAGTTGGCCAATCCTGTGAAAATACTCGCTTGTTATACCCTTCGAAGCCGGATGTTGTGAACAAATAAAAGTTGTTTCACCCTTTTTCTGAAAGCGTATTCCATATTTGATGTCCGTAAAAGAATCGATACCAGCAATTTCTGTCCAATAGTCTTTATAACCCGATCCATAGAACACTACCGCTTTAGGCATATATTCGAGTAGTTTTGTTCTAATAAATGGAACTCGGAATTTTACCACCACATTGCGATAGGTATCTCTATTTCTCAAATAATAGATTTTCGAATGATCTCCATAAAGCCATTCGGTCGTGCTTGGCGAGGGCAACGGTAATAGTTCTAAGATACAGGTTTCGCTAGATTTCCTCGCAAGGAATCGGTTCTGATAATCCCGAATATTTTCAATGTCAAACTTATCATCACGAGTACTCAGAACTATCCTTATAAGTTTGTTCCAAGTAGTCTGGAGTTTCGCTCTTTGGCCAAAAAACTGCGTTATGCCAATTTTGCAATCGTAATCAAACAAATCCTCGGTTTCTTGAGAGCCGCGGTTTTTCCAAACCTCAATCCGCTTGTTTATTTCACCAACACTATTGCCTCCGCCCTCTTCCATGCCCACAAACCATAAAGGAGCATTAAGATCTCCATATCCATAGAATCCATTTATATATTCTTCCAGAATTTCGTCGTTTAGCATTG
>JBGTCS010000238.1:0-2546 GCA_041748715.1 Pyrinomonadaceae bacterium
CTTTGCGTTTTCTCATTGATCTCGACGTAGGTAGTTTTTGTCGGCAACTTTGGATCGCCAGGATCCAAACTGTGGAGTTTTCCTCGTCAAACTCATATATCACCCGCCAGCGGCGATCAATTATTAGTTGCCGCAATCCTAGAAGATCTTCAAAGCGGCTAGACAAGTCCGGGCCAAGTTCGGGGAAGTTAGAGAGCAGATCAACACGTCCGATGATCTTAAACGCCAGCTTCTCTAGCAATTTCTCCAACTCGCGGAATGCAGGGCCAGTCGATTGGATGAAGTTGCTCATTCAGGTTTGACAGGTTTGAATTTTAGTTTTCGCTTTACTTCCTCGTGACTGATCGTGTCGCCTGTTGCGACGGCCCGCTTTCCTTCGTTGACCAGCTCAAGAAGTTCGAGTTCATCGAGGCGTCGCAAGTCGTCCTCAATCTCTTGGTATCGATCCGACGAAATAATAACCGCCGCCGCCCGCCCGCGTTGCGTGATGATCACGGGCTCATCCGTAACCGACAAACCGCCGATTATCTGGCTCGCCTGCCGCTGTAGATCCGTTATTGGGACAATGTTTTTCATGGTTGGATACATCATAAAGTATGTGTGTAACTATGTAAAGATCATTATCGTCTCGCCGTCGACAATGATCAATATCTCTTTTCTTCAGCCGTCGTAGGTGGTTCAAGACAGTCAGTCGCCAACGGCGACACACCTATAAAGCCTGGCGTGCAATGAGCGAAAGCGATTGGAACGCTAGGCTGTTCGCCAACGGTTTTCAGTCTCTGAAGGAGACAAACCAAACAATTTCGTGTGTTCGTCCCCTTCAGCGACGGAATCCGGTTTTGACCAGTTCCTAGGGTTCCGCAAAGCCTTGCACCCTAGGCTTTAATGTCTGTCGCCGTTGGCGACAGGGATGAAAAATGTGATGAAGTTTGACCCAAATAACTTAGAATAATCCTTATGGATTACAAGAAGTGGTTCCCATACCTTCCATTGTTCAAAGCATTTAGGTGCAGCTATTGCGGCGGGGTCTCTGATTCTCACGATCACACGCCCCCAAACTGCCTGCTTCCGAAACCGACTCCGCTACAGGTGCGATTGATGACAATACCTGCATGCAAGACTTGCAACAGGAGTTTTTCCGACGATGAAAACTTACTTAAAGCCATCATTTTAACGGTATCTTTTAATCCCGCAGATATTCAAGAAAGTAACGAAAACGGGTGGCTTTTTCAGAAGAAACGGCGTGACAAAAAGCTGCGGGATTTTATCGATTCGAGATTGACGGAAGATGGCATTTTCTTATTAGACCAGAATGCATTTGATGTCATCGCCAGAATTGCGACCAAGACAACGGTCGGTTTATTGCTTTATGAATTTGGAAGAGTTGTTTCGATGGCAGATGTTTGTGTAGTCGGACTGGAGCACACAAAAAATTACGATCCTACCGCCTTTGCTGAAATTCACAGACGTGATGATGGATTATGCCCCGAAATTACGTCTTCTGGAAGGGAACTCGAAAGACAAGTGCAAGCTATGTTCGGAATTCCTTCGAAGAATACTGCGAAATGGAAGATATTTATTCCCGACTATTTTGAATATCTCTTTATGGAACGTTCGAATGGCAAGCTTCTTACCGGGTTGAACTTTCATAATGCTATTACGATATTGCTCGAATGCCCTTGGCCTTCGATGGCTGGACCCAATAGAAAAAAAAGGAAATTAATGCCAGGTTCGGTTTAGAGTTCCAACTTTAGTTTATGAATCCTCGGCGAGGAAGTCGATTGAGATGGAACTCTAAACTCTTAGCCTTTCACACAGATCACCTGCTTGATCTCCGCTACGACCTCGACGAGGTCGCTCTGGGCACGCATCACTTCCTCGATGTTTTTGTAAGCACCGGGAATTTCATCGACGACGCCCTTATCCTTGCGGCATTCGACACCCAAGGTCTGGGCCTCGAGATCGTCGCGGGTGAATCGGGCTTTGGCTTTGGTGCGTGACATTTTGCGCCCCGCCCCGTGCGAGCACGAGTTAAAGCTCGCCTCGCTGCCAAGCCCTTTGATAATGAACGATTTCGCACCCATCGAGCCGGGAATGATCCCATAGCGGCCCGACTCGGCGTTGATCGCACCTTTGCGTGTGACGAACACTTCGTCGCCGAAATGTTCCTCGATCGCGACATAATTGTGATGACAATTGACGACAAACGGAGAGCGGATACTCTTGTCCGCATCGCCGCCCGCGGCGAAACCGTCTCGGCGGGTTGAAAGGCTCAATCCGCTAGAGTTTTCAGGGCCGTCGGAACTCAGGCGGACAGGAGTGTCCGCGCTCCCGGCGAACATTCGGTTGAATGCTCGAACCAGACGAATCATCATGATCTCACGGTTTTTCATCGCATATGCCTGCGACCATTCCAGATCGTGCCAGTAGGCCTTGAATTCAGGCGTTTCCGTAACGAAGTAAGCAAGATCGGCCGACGGCAGCGTGTTGAGATCGTGGAGCGATTTTGCAGTCGCGATATGTCGTGTCGCGACCTCGTTCCCGAT
>JBGTCS010000239.1:0-12391 GCA_041748715.1 Pyrinomonadaceae bacterium
TTGTTCATCGTGTTTCTTGCAATATTTGCCGATCTAGGTGCAAACCAGGTAAGAACCGCCATCGAGGTTTTGACCGGATTCTCGCTCGGAGCCGAGTCGATTGCATTATTTGCCCGTGTCGGCGGCGGTATTTATACAAAAGCAGCCGATGTCGGAGCTGATCTGGTCGGTAAGGTCGAAGCCGGAATTCCGGAAGACGACGTTCGTAATCCCGCGACAATCGCCGATAACGTCGGTGACAATGTGGGCGATGTTGCCGGAATGGGTGCAGATCTTTTTGGTTCCTATGTCGCAACGATTTTGGCCACGATGGTCCTGGGCCAGGAGATCAAGTTAAACGACAATTTTGGCGGAATGTCGCCGATCCTTTTGCCGATGGTAATTTGCGGGCTTGGTATTGTTTTCTCGATTGTAGGCACGTGGTTCGTGACCATTAAGGATGAAACATCCAGCGTCCAAAACGCTCTGAATATCGGCAACTGGGCCTCGATGCTGCTGACGGTGGCCGCCTCATACTTTGTCGTTATGTGGATGCTGCCTGAGGGGCAGATCGCTTTGCGTAATACCTCGTTCAATAAAAATGGTGTCTTTGCGGCGATCGTCGTCGGAACCGTTGTCGGTGCGATCATGAGTATCGTCACCGAATATTACACCGCGATGGGCAAAAAGCCGGTTAACTCGATCATTCAACAATCATCGACCGGCCATGCGACGAACATCATCGCCGGTCTATCAGTCGGCATGAAATCGACCGTTATCCCGATCCTGACATTGGCTGGCGGTATTGTGGCTTCCTACTATTTTGCGGGCTTGTATGGCGTTGCTATCGCGGCGGCCGGTATGATGGCGACGACCGCTATGCAGCTTGCGATCGACGCATTTGGGCCGATCGCCGATAACGCGGGTGGAATTGCCGAGATGAGCCAACTGCCACCCGAAGTTCGCGAACGCACCGATAATCTGGATGCTGTCGGTAACACGACCGCCGCAACCGGAAAAGGATTTGCGATAGCTTCGGCTGCCCTTACTTCGCTCGCTCTGTTCGCCGCATTTGTCGGCATCGCCGGTATCGACAGAATCGATATTTACAAAGCTCCGGTATTGGCCGGTCTGTTTATCGGCGGAATGATCCCATTCATCTTTTCGGCATTATGTATCCAGGCCGTCGGTAAAGCCGCGATGGACATGGTGCAGGAGGTCCGTCGCCAGTTCCGCGAAATACCGGGCATCATGGAATACAAAGCCAAACCGGAATACGAAAAGTGCGTCGCTATCTCGACCAAAGCCTCGCTTCGCGAAATGATGATGCCGGGAGCTATCGCCTTGATCACGCCGGTTATCGTTGGTTTTACCATGGGACCAGAAGTTCTGGGCGGACTATTGGCTGGTGTTACCGTTTCGGGCGTGCTGATGGGGATCTTCCAGTCGAATGCCGGCGGTGCATGGGACAACGCCAAGAAATCGTTTGAAAAGGGTGCATTGATCAATGGAGAGATGGTCTATAAAGGATCCGAAGCTCACAAAGCCTCCGTCACCGGCGACACGGTCGGCGATCCGTTCAAGGACACCTCCGGCCCGTCGATGAACATCCTCATCAAGCTTATGTCGATCGTATCGCTTGTTATAGCTCCTTATATTTATGGGATCGGTCAATAAAGACAATTTAGTAAACCGACAATTTAAGTTAAAAAGAGGCTCTTGTGAAAACAGGGGCCTCTTTTCAATTACTACCTTCTAGCTTTAGGTGGATTAAATCCAAGATCGACCAAACCGGCCCACAAGCGGACTGCCAATCTTTGACGGCTCCGAACCCACGATCCTGTTCGTAGCTTTTCTCTAAGGTACACAAGGCAAACTTTTCCGGCATCTCCTCAACTCTGCCGTCAAATAGTGTTGACGAATCATCGATTTGGGAGCACACTGCTCGATATCCTCTTATGGAATCCCGAATATTATCCTTTGCGGAGCAAAACGGGCTATTTGGCCGGTGTGTAAAGTTGTGTGGAGATTATTTTGTTCTCGGCGGTTTGTTAATCTTATTGAACTTCGCCAGCGGCGCTGCTCAAATACATTCGCCGACAGAGGCGAGAAATATACCGACACTCGATGCCGCAACTTACGAAAACCAACAGAGGGCAAGGCGGCTGCTGCAAATGGACACGGAGATCACGACACTCCCGGATGTCGAGATCAGATGCCAGCTGCGGTTTAACATATTGGAGTTTGTCTATACAAAAGAAGCTCGGACCGAATACCCCGCGGCAGAGCCGCTTTTGATTGCTTTTTTTGAGGAAATGGCGGCCCACGAGAAGCAACTCGCCACCAGAACGACTTACTGGCGAAACTCAATGGCCTTGATTCTCCGCAAGTACGCGCCTGAGACGGCCAAAATGATCGAGGCGAAGTACGTCAATGAAGTTGATACATCGGGAGCGGACTATGAGGAATTGCGAAAGCCTGGGGCGGATCAGAAAGCGATAGTCGGTCGAGCCATCGAACGAGTCCGAACCGGAAAAAACATCTGGGGCATTATCAACATCTTTGAGACGGTAAAGCGGACGGATAAGGACGCTGCTGAACAGATTGTAGTGGCGGTACTCGACTACGCTGAGAAACGCCCGGAGCCGGAGGCAACCGTTTTACTGCATCAGCTTATTGTTTCTCCGCTGAATCCGCCTACTCTCGTGTTTTCCGATGGCAACATGCTCCGCTACTACCAGTGCCTCGTCGCTGGCGCAGATGTTCAGTTGTCCAAAGCCAAGCCCGATGCGTATCTTTACCTGCTGTCGCCGCTAAGGCGTGCCTTGCCAAAACTAAAAGAACTGGACAAGCGACTTTATGCCGACGCCCAAGCGGCAATTGCCCGTTATCGCACGTCATTATCGAAAGAGGCACTAGCTAAAGATGAAGCGTTGGAACGGATCGAGGTCAGTGATGACGGCCTGGAACAAACCATCGCCGAAGCTGAATCCGCGACCGATCAGCAAGCAAAAGACTACTTTTGGGGCTGGGCGGCATCCCGTGCAGCGCAGAAAGGAGAATATCGACAGGCCGTGGAATTAATGATGAAGGCATCCCACAACCTTGGCATGCCCACCCGACCCAATGGCCGGGACGAAGATCTCCTGGCCCGAGTAGCCCGGCCCGCGATTCGAAAGCGAGACTACGACGCTGCCACCTATGCCATCGACCGTATACAGGATAAACTCGTGCGGGCCGAGGCGATGCTGGAACTAGGTGACGAGCTGGGCAGATTTGCGAAAGATAGGGTTCAGGCGGTCGCAATTGTAACCAACGCTCTCGATCTTATGGAAATGACAGCTCCTGGCCCGTGGTCGATCTGCTTGGTTGGCAACAGTCGCTATCTTTTAATGAATAGCGGACATTCACCGATAGGTCTGCAGGAGTTGACAGCCCGTGCGGTGATGATGGTCAATCGAATTCCCACTCAAGGTGCGGACGCTAAAGCCGGAACACCCGAACGCGCCGAGTTCATGTTGAAGACGCTCTCCCGGGCTCTTGGCTGTGTCGGCTATATATTTCGGCCTGTGATGCCGGGCGGCCTTGCCCCCAACCCGGATCTCGCAAGCCGCATTAAGATCAAGGAATGGCGTCTCGCCGCCGAGATCGAGGCGGAAAAGGCTCGAAGGTATCCACCGCCCGCGTCTTTGCCCTTGTGACTTCCCTGTAATCCAAATAACGACGGTTCGGGAAAAACGAGAAAACTCCCTTACCACTTTTCCTATGGATCGAGGCAAATTAGGATTCGGTTGAACCTTGCCAGTTTTTGTTTCGGTTCTCTCCCGACGACGAGGAACTTCGCTCAATACGTCTGGACCAAAATGGTAACCTACAAACATCTCGCGGAGGAATTTTGTACATGAAACCCTTACAAGTCGTACCTCATGACCCACATTGGCCGGACGCATTTGAATCGGAAGCAAAGATCGTCGCAACCGCTTTCGGCGAAAATGTCGTCGCGACCCACCATATTGGCAGTACCTCCATTCCAAACATTTTTTCAAAGCCAGTAATCGATATGCTGATTGAGGTTAAAGAGATTACGAATGTTGATCTGCGATCGTCTGAAATGGAGTGGCTCGGATATGAGGTTAAGGGCGAATTTGGCATACCCGGCCGCCGCTACTTTCGCAAAGACAACGCGAAAGGGGACAGAACTCACCAGATCCATGTATTTAAGGCCGGTGCAGCGGAGGCGGAGCGTCACCTTGCGTTTCGCGATTACTTGAAGTCCCACCCAATCGACGCCCAAAAATACAGCGAACTCAAGCGTTCCCTGGCGGCAAAACACCCGATGAATCCAGCCGGATATATTGACGGCAAGGATCCTTTTATCAAAGAAATAGATCGAAAAGCGGCCGAATGGCTTTCTTTGCAGACTCGCTAGTCCGCCCCAGTTGCCAAGTCCAATTCACATTTCGGCCTTTCGTTGCTCATCTGATCATCACAAGTCCTCTAGCAGGCCCGTAATATCATTCAAACATCAGCCCAAAAGCGAAAGAATGGTTGACTGCTACATCCTTAACAGGCTAACTTATTGTGTATCAACAATATGTCAACTCAGATGAGAGACTCATTCGCTCACTATGAAATTCGCTCGCAGATCGGTTCGGGCGGGATGGGCGATGTCTATTTGGCGGACGACACAAAACTTGGGCGAAGTGTAGCGATAAAATTCCTTCACGAGAAATTTAGCAAAGACGAAGGCCTTTTAAACCGATTCATTCAGGAGGCCAAAGCCGCCTCCGCGCTCAATCATCCCAATATCCTGACGGTTTACGAGATCGGCGAACACGATGGGCGGCACTATATCTCCGCCGAGTTCATCGAGGGCATCACGTTGCGCGAAAGGATGAAGCAGCGGCTGACCTTTGACGAAACCCTTTCGATCATGGTGCAGACGGCCGAGGCTCTGTCAGCCGCTCATCATGCCGGGATCGTCCACCGAGATATCAAACCCGAGAATATAATGGTCCGGCCTGATGGATATGTGAAGGTGCTTGATTTCGGATTGGCCAAACTGACCGAGATCATGGATACGGATGGGGAAGGCGAGACCAAAAAGCTTGTCAAGACAAACCCCGGCGTGGTCATGGGAACTGTGGCGTATATGTCGCCCGAACAGGCACGCGGCAAATCCACCGACGCACGTTCGGACGTCTTTAGTTTTGGCATCGTTCTGTATGAATTGCTGACCGGAAAAGTCCCGTTCTCGGGTGAAACGATGACCGATGTGCTCTCGTCGATCATCAGTACCGAACCACAGCCGGTCACAAGCCTCGCCCCGCACCTGCCGCGAGAACTTCAGCGCATCGTTCAAAAAACCCTGAAAAAGAAACGGGATCAGCGTTATCACTCGACACGGGACATGCTTGTGGATCTTAAAGATCTGCGGGACGAACTAATGCTCGAAGCAAAACTGGAACAAACAGCAGTGCCGAACAGTCCCGATTCCGGCCAGGTCAGCGCTCCGCGGCATTCGACTAGTTCCGGAGCCGGCGTCAAAGACTCGCTGCTTTTAACTGAATTTGAAAACACTACGGGCGAAGCGATCTTTGACCAGACGTTAAAGATGGCTCTGGCCTTTTCGCTCGGCCAGTCGCCGTTTCTCGATATTGTACCCGAATCAAGGGTCAGCCAGACGCTGCGGCTGATGGGACGCAAACCAGACGAGCGTGTAACCAAGGAACTCGGCGAAGAGATCTGCATGCGGCAAAATCTCAAGGCTTTTATTACCGGAACAATTTCTAGTTTTGGCCAGATATACGTTTTGACCTTAGAAGCAGTCAATGCCCGTACGGGTGAAAGCTTGGGACGGGAATTTGAACAGGTGAATTCGCGTGAAGAAGTGCTCAATGCATTGGGACGTGCCGCGAAGGGAATTCGCGAAAAACTGGGCGAAAGCCTGAGTTCGATCGAAAAGTTCAACGTACCCGGCGAATCAATTACGACATCGTCACTGGAGGCACTCAAGATCTTTGTACTCGGCCGTGAACAGATCGTTAACGGTAAGCAGCTCGAAGCAATTCCGTTTTACAAAAAAGCTCTTGAGATTGACCCTAAATTCGCCCTGGCTTATACAGAGCTGGCTGTCGTTTATCGAAATACAGACCAATGGAAATCGGCGGCGGAAATGAGCTCTAATGCGTACGAGCTTCGGGATACTGTCAGCGAAACTGAACGACTCCGTATAATTTACTACTATCACAATTTTGTTGCGGGCGAGATGGACAAGGCAACCGAGACACTAGAGTTATGGCGAAATACGTATCCAAATTTCGTTGTGTCGTATGTCAGTCTTTCCGACTCATACGAGAGACTGGGACAGTCCGCCAAAGCCATCGATTTTGCGCGACAAGGCCTCAAGCTTGATCCAAATTACGCCACGATCTATATGAATCTTGTGGAATCGCTTGTCTCAATGGGCAGGTATGATGAGGCTAAAGAAACGACCCGCCAAGCGTTCGAACGGAAGTTGGACGGCGACTATTTTCATCTATTCCCTTACATGATCGCTTTTGTCGAAAATGACACGACTGTGATGGAGCAAAACCTGAGGTGGTTCGCGGGACGCGATGATGAATATCTCGCATTTGATCTCCAAGCCGGAACCGCTGCTTTTAAAGGACAGTGGAGGACCGCGCAAGATTTCTCGCGGCGTTCAATTGATCTCGCCGGCCGTGGAAACGCTAAAGAAGTCGCCGCGAAGTTCGCATCCGAGCAAGCATTGCGCATAGTTTTCTGGAGCGCGGGAAAGGGCCTGCCTGAGAGTAACGACAGCCAGCTCAAAACCGTTTTGAAAACTCAAACCAACAAAGCTCTTAATTTTGAAAGGGGAAAAGAGATACTGATGCGAACCGCCCTTGCACTCGGCGCCGCCGGACACGTGGAAGAAGCCGAAGCAATAGCCAAAGAATTGGTCGCGGAAAGCCCTAGAGATACATTGCTCAACCAACTGTGGCTACCGATGATTAGGTCCGCGATCCTGCTGCAAAGCGGCAGAGGGAAAGAAACGATTGAAGAGCTAGAAATCACCGAACGTCTGGAAAAAGCAGGCGAATTCTATCCGCAATGCCTCCGCGGCCTGGCATACCTTCAGCTTAAGAAACCAAAAGATGCCATTCGCGAATTCGACAAAATCCTCAATAATCGAGGCGAAGCCCCGCTCTCGTCGATCTATCCACTCGCCCAACTCGGCAAAGCCCGCGCCACGAAAGATAGAGCGGAATACGAGAAATTCTTCGAGCATTGGAAAGATGCCGACAAAGATATGCCAGCCCTGACAGCCGCCCGCGAAGAGGTGGAAGCACTCTGAAGATATTTATTCGGACAATTAATTATTCATCAGGTCGATAAACCGTTCAAACAAATACTCCGAATCATGCGGCCCGGGGGCTGATTCCGGATGATATTGTACTGAAAAAATCGGCAGTGTTTTGTGCCGGAGGCCAGCGACCGTTTTGTCGTTGAGGTTTATATGAGTGACCTCGACATCGGCAGGGAGTGAATCTCTATCAACGGCAAAGCCGTGATTGTGGGCGGTGATCTCGATCTTTCCGGTCGTCAGATCTTTAATCGGCTGGTTGCCGCCGCGATGGCCGAATTTTAATTTATAGGTCGAGGCTCCGAACGCTTCGCCGATCAATTGATGCCCCAGACAAATGCCAAACATCGGAACCTGAGATTCAGTAAGTTTCTTGATCTCTTGAACAACAGCCGACATCGAAGCCGGATCGCCCGGGCCGTTCGACAGGAATATTCCGTCGGGTTTAAGAGCCATCGCATCCTCGGCGGTTGTGTCCGCTGTAACGACCGTCACGCGGCAGCCGAATTTGGCAAACTCGCGCAGACTGTTGGTTTTGACCCCGAAATCATAAGCGACGATGTGAAACCGCTCGATTGCGGATTGCGGATCGCGGATCGCGGATTCTTGATCGGCACCATTGGGTTTCGAATTGCTCGCTTCCGGCTTGTAAACGTAATTTGCGTCAGCCGTAACCGAGCTCGCGAGTTCGCGGTTCGCCATCTCGGGCGAATTTACAACTTTTTGTAATAAGGATTCGCGATCAAGATCGATGGTCGAGAGCCCGGCCCGCATGGCACCTTTGTCGCGAATGTGGCGAACCAGGGCACGCGTGTCGATGTGTTCGATGCCGACGATATTATTTCCTTTTAGATAATCCTGCAGCGACAAGTTGGAACGGAAGTTGGATGCGACGCGGCTCGCTTCCCTAACCACAAAACCCTCGACCCAGGGACGCCGCGATTCCACATCGTGGTCATTTGTCCCGTAATTGCCGATCAACGGGTAGGTCATGCAGACTATCTGTCCGGCGTAACTCGGATCCGTCAAGATCTCCTGATACCCAGACATCGACGTGTTAAATACCATTTCGCCAAACGATTCGCCGTCCGCGCCAAAGGAAACTCCCTCGAAAGTGCGGCCGTCCTCGAGAACCAGGATCGCTTTTTTTGAAACATTCATGCAGGCACGATTTTAACGCACTGCGGAGATTTGTTGAAATGGCAGGAGTGTGGAAATCACGAGGTCTATTCTTTACTTCGCGTATTTTGCGGCTTTGCGGGAATTGCTTTTTTTCCGTCTAAGACGCAAAAGCGCCAAGTTATCCCAGATCCCGAGACAAGCTACTGCTGATCGGCGCGGAAGTCGCCTTTGTTTGCCGGGGGCGGCATGTTTTCGTAATCACCGTGTTCGAGAAATCCGATTTTCTCTGGTTTCCAATACCTGAAAAATGCTTTGCCGTAGATATATTTTTCCGGAACGAGGCCCCAATAACGCGAATCAGACGAGTTGTCGCGGTTATCGCCCATCACAAAATAATGATGTTCATCGACCTTTTTAGCTGGCGTGCTAGGGAGCGACTGATTATATTCCTTGTCGAGATAATCTTCGATCAGTTCATTGCCGTTTACAAAAACGCGCCCGCTCCGGATCTCAATCGTCTCGCCGGGCAGGCCGATCACCCGTTTGACATAACTTTTATCTGGATCATTCGGAAACCAAAAGACGACGATATCGCCGCGTTCGACGTGTCCCCAACTTACGCTCTGTATTCGGTAATAAACTAATTTATTAACCAGCAAACGCTCGCCGTCGTGAAGTTGCGGGAGCATCGACGTGCCCTCGACAACGACCGGCTGGACAAAAAATACCCCAAAAAGAATAAAGACAATTATGATCAGAAATATATCGCGAAAGAGCTTAAAGCAGTCGGACCAAAGCCCGTGACGCGATTCACGCGCCAAGTGGGTCACCTCGATGTCACGGTCATCGTTTACAGAAACGAATCCGAATTCTGATTGGTTTTTCTTTCGCAAATCAAACATAATTTAGGCATTCAGCCGTCAAAAGCGGGAACTTGTAAGCGGTTATTCCCAATCATTTATATTCCGCTTTGACAGCTCACTTTGTCAAAAGAAACAAATACCTGAGATCAGGCAGGTTGTGAAGATTGTTAACCCGGTCAGCTTTTTTTAACCAGATCTTTCGCTAAACGAACTTTATGAATACTGCAATTCGTTCATTATTTCCGATCGTCCAAAACTACACTTATTTGAACAGCGCCGCGGTTTCTCCGATCCCGACAACGGCGATCGCGGCGGTAAATACCCAATTGGCGGACGTTTCAGCAAGTGGGACGCTTCATTTCGCGGAATGGATCGCCACAAAAAACCGGGCGCGAACTTTGGCAGGCGAAATGCTAAGTGTTCGTCCAGATCAGATCGCATTTATGCGAAACACGTCCGACGGATTTGCCTCGATCTCAAACGGCTTGGACTGGCGGTCAGACGACAACATCGTCAGCTTTGCACGCGAATTCCCCGCAAACTATTATCCATGGCGCCGTGTTCGGGACGCCTATGGCGTCGAACTCAGGCTTTGCTCGGAACTATCCGGACGCGTCGATATTGACGAGTTGATCACGTGCATTGATTCAAACACAAAAATCGTCGCCATCAGCTCCGTGCAGTTTGCTTCCGGCTACAAAGCTGATCTCGAACGCATCGGACGTGCTGCCCGTGCCGTCGATGCGCTGTTTTGTGTTGATATCATACAGGGTTTTGGAGCGATGGCTTATGACTTGCCGGCTCAATTTGTCGATGCCGCGTGCGGAGCAAGCCACAAATGGCTCTGTGCCCCCGAGGGCTGCGGCATCATTTATCTTTCTGATCGCGCACGCGAGCGTGTAAAACCGACATTTGTAGGCTGGATCAGTGTTGAAGAACCTTGGGATTTTGAGGACCGCGAACAGGGATTTAAGCCGACCGCCCTCGCTTGGGAAAGCGGAACGGGTTCCGCTGCCCTCTTTTACGGCTTGGAGCAAAGTTTGAAATTACTTCACGACACCGGAGCCGAGAATATCGAGCGGTATCTCGCGGGACTTACGGATCATTTTTGCGATAGCCTTGCTGGAAAAAATTACAAGATCATCAGTTCGCGCAAGGCGGACGAAAAATCGGCGATAGTCTGTATCAAACATTTGGGAGGTCTGACCTCAAACCAGATAGCCGCCCAACTCGAAGAGAACAAGATCATCGTGAGCCCCCGAGGCGACCGTCTGCGAATCGCTCCTCATTTTTATAATGACCACGAGGACATAAACCGACTGGTCGACTGTCTGCCGTAGTAACGATCAATCTTTTAAATATAGGTCAGGACCGATGTCAGGGGTAAACCCATCGAGGTTGAGCCGGGTCATGCCACCGGCATCAGTGTAGGCAGACATGTGCGTACGTTTGCTGTTTCGGAAGACAAAGAAGACGCTTCCGACGATCAAACCTCCTACAATCGAAAGGCCAATTCCCATTACGATCACCAAAACAGTCGACGTAAATATGTCGGCCGTCGTCAAAATAAATACCCTTTCCGCACTAATTCGAAATGGATTATCGCCCAGCCATACGATGTGCTTTTCATAAACTACTTTATCGATCAGATAGTTGGCATCCGATTCGCTCGCCGCATCAAAAACAAGCACGTTGTAATTGCCGATGCGTCGATAAAAGGTCGAATTATCCCCGGTTTCAGTAAGAGCTGCGAGAAATTTGTTATCGGCATCGACCGAACCCTGTGGACTGGTATACTCAATTATTAATAACCTTCCTGATTCATACGGGGCTGTCACCGCCTCGGTACCAGCCGTAAAATCTATCAGATCTATTATGGGCCGTTCGCCCAAAACTTCCTTAAGACGACCGACATCTTTTGCAAATGTCGTCTGATCGTAAACGCTCTCCCATTCGGGCAGGTGTTTGATAAGAACCGGTATCCCGTCGATTTCAGACACTTCCTGGCTTTTGTACGGTATCGAACGGACGTTCTGGCCAAAGGTGTCTAGACTGGTAGAACCTGCCAGAAGTAATGCGGCAACGGATATCTTAATGAAAAATTTCGAAAATCTAATTATCATCCATCCAAATAAAGGTTCTTTTCCAATGTTTACGCTCTAAATCCTAACATTCTTTACTGCGGGACGCCTTCGGAGATAACTTAAAACTCACTGCACCAAATCGTGTAATTAGTGACGCAGAGTAAGAACCAGCTAAACCGGACATCGCTTTTGGATGATAGACGAATAAGGATATATGCCCGAAAAATTGAAATAAATAGTGATTTTAAGTTAAAACATGGAATAAATAGCGTTTGGCACGGTAATTGAAAGGTATATAGCGAGGGGGGAAATAAAATGACAACAGATACATTAACATTTCCGGTTTTTCATAGCGAGCAAGGGGTTGACACCGACGAGGTGAAATTTTCAAACGCGAATCCTACGATGGATCTTGCGACAGCCAAGGATTTCGACCTGACTAGGGTTGCGGCAAATGGCGGTATGGCAGCCTTTGAGGAGATCTATAAACGTCATCACAGACGAGTATATTCGATCTGTCTCAGAATGCTCCAGAGCCCGACGGAGGCCGAGGATCTGACACAGGACGTGTTTATCCAACTTTACCGAAAGATCGGCAGTTTTCGCGGTGACTCAGCCTTTACAACTTGGCTCCACCGGATGACAGTAAATCAGGTTTTGATGCACTTTCGAAAACGGACCGTCAAGTACGAAAAAACGACGGTCGAAGGCGACACTCCTGTGCAAATGGTTGCAGGAACAGCAAATCCGGAGCGTATGCGCATCGTCGACAAGATCGCACTCGACAACGCGATCCAGCAGTTACCGCCGGGGTATAAAAACGTATTCGTTCTACACGATGTCGAAGGTTTTGAACACGAAGAGGTCGCCCGCATCCTGGGTTGCTCGGTCGGAACGTCGAAATCTCAGCTTCACAAGGCAAGACTAAAATTGCAGAAACTTTTGAAGAAAAAGGCAAACCCGAGACTGGTCGGCCT
>JBGTCS010000240.1:0-3676 GCA_041748715.1 Pyrinomonadaceae bacterium
TGGGCAAAATGGCTGAATAAGAAAGCGGCGGCCGCGAAGAAAGGATAAGTAACGATGAACGGTGAGTGATGAGTGACTAGTGCTGGAGTAGGATGAAGGGTAGCATTTTACGGGACAAATCATTCGCGTTTGCTTTGCGGATCGTGGAACTTTACAAAAAATGGCGACCGAACATAGAGAATGTTTGTCGAAGCAAGTTCTGAGGTCGGGAACATCGATCGGAGCAAATATTGAAGAAGCTAAACACGCCCAGTCAAAACTCGATTTTATTCATAAGCTGTCGATAGCTCAAAAGGAAGCTGGCGAAACGAATTATTGGATAAGATTGCTAAATAAGAGTGAGTTTCTTGGGGATAAACTGGCCGCATCGCTAATTGCCGACTGTGATGAAATCCAGCGTTTACTCGCGGCATCGATCAAAACGGCAAAAAATAATATAGGACACTTAGATCAGTGACGTAGCTCACCACTCACCGATCATCACTAATAACTATGACCAATTACTGGCTGGTAAAACAAGAACCCGAGGCGTATTCGTGGGACGATTTCGTCAAGGACGGCAAGACGGATTGGACCGGGGTGCGTAATTTTCAGGCGCGTAACAATCTGAAAGCGATGGAGAAAGGTGATAAGGTGCTCTTTTATCATTCGGTCAGCGGAAAAGAGGTAGTCGGGATCGCGGAAGTTTCAAAATCTGCTTTTCCTGATCCGACGGACGAGAAATGGGTTGCCACCGAGCTTAAACCGGTCAAACCGCTCAAAAAGCCCGTATCTCTGGCACAGATCAAGGCCAATCTGGCGCTTGCTCAAATAAAATTGATCAGGCAATCTCAGCTTTCCGTTATGCCGCTGACAAAGGACGAATACGAAGAGATCATCAGCATGTCCAAATGATCCGCAGGTCGGACTTTTGACCCGATACGTGAGTAGAGCGGAATGCTGTGACCCAAATCTGAGCACCCGCAAGGTTTTCCGTTTCACCGTCTCCGATACAGTCAATAATTATGCTGAAAGAAGCCGTTGCCTATTATCACGAACTTTTAAACGACCCCGAACTGGCCGCAGCTTCACAAAAAGTGTTGGACGAAGGCCTCGAAGATTCCAAGCTGATATTTGGCGGCCGGCGTCTCTCGCCCTATTTGCGTCCTCATTTTGTGACCGCAGATGATTGGGAACGTGTCTCGGGTATTTGCGAGACGATTTTCGGTGCTCTGCAAAAGGTCAAGGACGCTGCGATCTCGGACGATGCGATCCTCGACGAACTCGGAGTTACCGAGATAGAACGTGACCTGATCAAGATCGATCCCGGCTATTCGCATGTCACGCCGACATCGCGGCTCGACTCTTTTCTTACCGACGAAGCTTACAGCTATGTTGAATTAAACGGCGAAAGCCCGGCGGGTATCGCCTTTGCCGATTCTGCGACCGAGATCTTTCAAGCGATGCCGGTGATGAAGAAATTCGCCGAACGTTATGACGTGAAGGGCCTTGAGGGTTCATCGAAAATGCTCGACGTTCTGCTTTCATGCTATACGGAATTCTGCGGGGGAAAGATAGGTCATAGCCCGACAATTGCGATCGTCGATCTCAAAGATCTGCCTACGATAAAAGAGTTCGAACTTTTCCGGGACTATTTCGAATCGAAAGGTTACAAATCTATCATCTGCTCGCCCGACGAGCTCGAGTTTAACGGTTCGCGGCTCTCGAGCGGCGGCGTCGAGATCGATATTATTTACAAACGCCTTTTGGTCAACGAATATCTGCCCATTATGGACGAATTTCCCGCTCTTGTTAATGCTTGCCGGGCCGAAGCGGTCTGTATGGTCAATAGTTTTCGAGGGAAACTGGTCCATAAAAAAGCGATCTTTGCGGTGCTGACCAATGAAAAATTCAGCTATTTATTTGATAAGGAAGAGATCGACGCGATCAACGCTCATATTCCCTGGTCGCGAATGTTCCGCGACGAAAAGACCGTAAATCACGGCGAGACTATCGATCTGGTCGAATGGACGAGTCTTAATTCGCATAAATTAGTCTTAAAGCCGAACGACGATTATGGCGGTCACGGCATCTATATCGGTTGGAACTCGAGCGCGTATGACTGGGAAAAAGCGATCGCACTCGCGCTCAGAACCGGCGATTATATCGTTCAGGAACGCGTCAAAACGGCGAGGGAAGTTTTCCCGATGCTTTCCGAGATAGATGAAAGCTGGGAAATGGTCGAGCAGCTCGTCGATCTCGATCCGTTGCTGTTTTTGGGCAAAGTCGGATCAGCATTCACGCGGCTCTCTTCGACTGAACTTGCAAATGTCTCGAGCGGTGGTGGGATGGTCCCGACGTTTATTATTGACGAAGTGGTAAAATGATATGATTTAGATGAGGTGAAAAATGGGAAGTTTAACGATTACAATTCCTCAAAAGATCAGCCGCAAGTTTCGCGTAACTGACAAAAAGTTTGCCGACCGTCTGGTTGCCGAATTGGAAACTTTCGGAGAGCAAACAAGCGCTTTTGATGAAGTAATTGGCATTTGGGCGAGCCGCAAAGAAAATGAGCCTGACTTGCTGAGAGATATTAGAAAACGAAATAACCTTCGCAATGGCTGAATATCTGCTGGATACAAATGTTTTGTCAAAAATATTCTATGGTGATCGGGATGTTAAGCGATTCGTTGATAACCTGGATGTAGGTATTGATACCGTTGTTTATATTGAATTGATCCAAGGCTCTATCGCAAAAAAAGACCGCGACCTCATCAAGAAGAGTCTATCTAAAATCAAATACTATCCGCTCAATTCCGAAATAGCTTTTGCAGCTATTGAACTCATCGACGAATATTCTTCTAATCACGGTTTGTTTCTTGCTGATGCATTCATTGCGGCAACGGCGATGTATTACGATCTGACCCTTTTGACGTACAACGCTAAACACTTCCATTCGATTCCTGGTCTGACCTTACTCGAAACAAATCCATAAAATGAAACTCACCCCGGAAAAATCCCGTCTAAGCACGCTCACCGTTGAATACCAACGCCTTGCTGACAAACTCAAACTCGGCGGCGGACCGGCAAAAATCGAGAAGATCCACAAACAAGGTAAACTGACGGCCCGCGAACGTGTCGAACTGCTTCTCGACAAAGATGCTTTCTCGCAAGAGATCGGTCTTCTGGTGGCATATGACGAATACGACGGCCAGGCACCGGCGGCGGCGGTTGTGACGGTTTTAGGTAAAATTCAGGGCCGCGAATGTGTCGTTGTCGCCAATGACGCGACGATCAAAGCTGGTGCATGGTATCCCGAGACGATCAAGAAAATACTGCGGGCACAAGAGATCGCCATGCGTAATCGCGTTCCGATCATTTATCTCGTCGATAGTGCGGGCGTTAATCTGCCGTATCAGGGCGGAGTCTTTCCCGGACAATACGGCGCCGCACGCATCTTTTATTACAATTCGATCATGCGCCATTATCTAAAAGTCCCGCAAATTTCAGCCGTTATGGGAATGTGCGTCGCCGGCGGAGCCTATTTGCCGGCTTTGAGCGATGTGATTTTGATGGTCGAGGGAACCAGTTTCATGGGACTCGGCGGCGCCAATCTTGTAAAAGGTGCGACCGGCCAGACGATCGATAACGAAACACTCGGCGGAGCCGCAACGCACAATTCGATCTCGGGTGTCGC
>JBGTCS010000241.1:0-5690 GCA_041748715.1 Pyrinomonadaceae bacterium
GCCCGACGATTTCCAAACTTCCTTAAATGCATCTAGTATCCAGTTTTCTTCGGGGGAATGTGTGCTCGCCGCGATTATCAGCGGCACGTCCGGCGTAACTCCAAATCTTTTGCGAAATTCGTCGGTCAGAGCAGTCTCCGATTCGTCTAGGTCGTGATCAAACTTTAAATTTCCGGTGACCCGGACCTTACTCGCTCTTAGTCCGAGGGCCATCATCCGCGTTGCGTCGGCATTTTCCTGCATTAAGGCGAGATCGAGATACCCGAGAACCCGCTTCATAAATCCTTTGATCTTGCTGTATCGGGTGAACGACCTTTCGGAAAGGCGTCCATTGATGATCGCTATTCGTGCACCGCTTTTGCTGGTTTCACGAATAAAATTAAACCAGATCTCGGTTTCCATCAGCAGTACAACGGTTGGCTTTAGACGCCGGATCGAGCGCCGGACCGTCGATCTCCAGTCGAAAGGAAAGTAAAAAACTAGATCGGCAATGCCGGCGAAGGCGGTTCGGGCCAATTTTTGGCCGGTTCGGGTTGTCGTGGAAATTATAAGATGAGTGTCCGGATGATCGTTTTTGATCCGTTGAGCTAGGGATCGGGCCGCGTTGGTTTCGCCGACAGACACGCAGTGAAGCCAGACAATTTTCTTCCATCGCGGATCGACTTTAGGCACAAACCCGAGTCGCTGGGAAAATCCGGCAGCATATTTACCCTTTGTAACCGCGTCGAATACGAATCGCGGCAAAAGCACGACGGACGCTACGGTTAGTAAAATGCTGTAGAGAAAGAACATTTTGAGTCAGACAACTCAGGCCGACCGGAAGGGTCGCGGAAACGGCCGAGGTCTTCCTAGATTCGAACCCAATGTAAACACCGGACTTTCTCGTCCATTCGCCACCGAATCTTATTTTACGCGTTCGATATATTTAGACTCGGCCGGGTTTACACGGATCTTTTCGCCGACGACTATAAATGGCGGCACAGAGATAGAAACACCGTTCTCGAGCGTGGCTGGTTTATTCGAGTTCGAGGCGGTTGCACCCTTTAGAACCGGTTCGCAATCCTGAACAATGAGATCCATCGAAGCCGGAAGTGCGACGCCAATCGGCGTTCCGTTATAAAATTCGACCTCGATCGTCAGATTGGGCATCAGCCATTGGGCCGCGTCGCCCAGTTCAGTCTCGGTCAGAGCAACCTGTTCGTAATTCTCGTTATTCATAAAATGATGGTGCGACCCATCTGAATAAAGATAATCCATCTTAATCTGCTCAAGCGTGATCCTCTCGAGCGTATCGTTCGATCGAAACCGATGTTCGGACGAATTTCCGGTGAGCAGATTGCGAAGCCGGGTCTGGACCATTGCACGCAGATTGCCCGGTGTGTGGTGGTGAAATTCCATCACTTTGGACGGAGCTCCCTCGTGCAGAATTACCATTCCTTTTCTAATATCGTTTGCTGAAAGTGCCATATATGATAACCAAACTCCACAACAATAATAATTGTCGGTATTTACAAAAGTTTTAGTTTAGATATTAACCGGCGAGTTTGTCCAGCTAATGACCTAGGTGATTATCCATTATACCAGCATACGACGGCGACAAATACCGGACGGCATCCTCGGTACGAGGGTTATAAACAGAAACCTACCGAATAATCCAGACCTTGTTAGCTTTTAAAGGGTAGGGGCGGCGGCTCTTCGCCTTCAGCCGGGTAGCTGCGGTTGATCGATGTATAGATCGAAATTATCTGATCGATCCAGTTTTTGGCTTCTGTATTCGACGCGTCGTATTTTATTGTCCGCCGATAATCGCCGAGCGCCGAAGCGTATTGCCGGGCATCGGTCAGGGCCATCGCGCGTTTTAGATAGGCGTCGGCAAGATGTTTTTTTGCGGTGGCGTCCGCAGGTTTTGCGCTCAAAGTCTTTTCCGCCGACATGATCGCCGAATCAAGTTCTTTGGTATCGATAGGATCGCCGCTTTGCGTCCATTTTGACTGGCCGTTTGACGGAGTAATCGGAGTGGGTTGCTGATTCTCTGCCGAATGAGCGATAGCTGTCTGCGCTTTTTCGGCTGTGGTGGTCAGGACGGCGACGTTTGTATTTTGCCCGACCGGTTTTGCCGCGTCGGTACAGCCGAAGGTGATCGCTATTAAAAAAGTAATAATAAGGATTTTCATTCTGTTTATTCTAGTCGATATAAGGTCGGGACTGAACAACATAAATGCGTCCGTTCATTATTCCCCATTCGATATCTTGTTCTTTTTTTCCGCCAAAGGCCGTCTTAATGCTTATCGCGGCCTTAGCCAGACTGCGTGCCTGTAAGTTTGTCAGCACTCGTTTTGAGGCACCGGCGCATTTGTCTGCCGTTTCCTTCAGATCGCCATTTGCGTCAAACGCCAGAGCACTTTCCTGCTGCGATAGGGTCATTACCACGACCGAATTCGATTTTGGATTGAACAGGATCTGTTCCGGGATCCCGCTGTTGTCGACAACCTTTGAGTTGTGGCCGCACACCGCGCTGATATATACGGCGTTCCTGTTTCGCTCGTCAAACGGGTCCTTTGTGATCATCACGCCGCCTTTTTCCATATCGATGCCGAGTTGAATGAGGGCCGACATGTAAACGTCAGATTGGCTGACGTAGTTTCGGACCCGGGCCTCGTAAGCTTCAAATTTCCAGAGCGAGGCCCACACTTTTTTTACAGCCTTTAGAAGGTCGTCTTCGTTGATAACGTTCGGCACGCTCGAATAAAGGCCGGCTCCGCTGAAATTCGGCAGGTCTTCGGCATTCGACGAGCTTCGTACAAAGACCGGCTTACCACCAAGTTGCGTTTTCCATTTGTCGATTATCTGATCTCTCAGTTCCTCGTCAAATTCCGCGTTTTGGATCATGGCGCGGTATTCTTCGAGTTTCTGACGGCGAAATTTTGGATTATGGACGAAATCAAGATTGTCAGTCAGCTTGTCCATGACCTTGTCAAAACCGTGGTCGCTTATGAACTTGTCATACCAATAAAATGGCACCGTAAATCCGTCCGGAACCGTTATGCCAGCGATCCTGCTGTTTAGCATTTCGCCGAGGTTTGCGGATTTCGATCCGTAACGAATGCTGTCTTTCTTTCGCATTTCGCGTAGTCCCGTCAGTTTTTTCGCTTTTAGATCGGCCAGCGGCGTCTGCTGGTCGGGCGAAACAAAAGCCGTTTTGACATCATCCGACGACGCCCGGTCGAGGCGGTAATCGGTGAGATTGGCCTCAAGTTTGAAAACGAATGTGTTGTATTCGCGAAAAAGTTTATCGGCGTCTTTGATATAAACATTCGGGATATTCCAGCCTTTTGCCAGAATGTTAATGTGCGATAGCGGTGACGACGGTTTTGCAATTATGATCCCACGAACCGGCGGCAAGTTGAGCGGCAACTCGCGCAAAACGAGGATTTCGTTATCACCGATTTCGACCGTATCGTCGAGTTTATCAATAATATGAATCCGGCCGACCGCCGTTCCGGTGTTTAGCGCAAGGTATGGCCGATTTCGACTTAGTTCGTCCTGAAGCACGCGGTCGATCCCGATCGACGCCGTTACATCTTCTTGTCTGAGCGAATTTGGTTTGTAATAGACCTTTTCAAAGAATGATCTGTTGACTGTTTCGTTTGCGGTCCGAATGATCTCTGGGGAGGCCAGATCTCCTTCCCACAGCTCCCATGTAAATTTATCGACGGCCGTTTGCCAGGCGATCGTTCCGACAATAAATCGCCGGTCCTGATCGATATATATCGGCTTAAAAACATCGGCCCCGCGTGGAACAAGATAGGTTGCGAGTAGAAAATCTTTGTGAAACCGAAACCGCTGCGAATTTACAAAATAGATCTTATTGTTGGAACGCCGGTCGATAACAAACATCGCGTGCGGCATGGCAAAACGAGTCCCCGCGTGATAAACACGCCGGATCGAATCAAAATCTGATTGAGACGCGACCTTGGGAATCGAATTCTTCGCCGAATCCGGTTTCTTGTCCATTGCCCCTTTCGGCTCGCGGGTCGGCGTCGGTTTGCGCGACAACTGGGCCTCGCCAACTAGGCTCAGCGTCACAACGAGGAGGGTTGCGGATATAATTCGAATAAATATATTTGAGGTCAACATAAATAAAACACTATGATGCCGGACCCGCACTTTGGCGTTGATTGCCGAATAAATATTTTCGCTGAAGCGATTCCAGCGATTCCGAATCCCGGATCGAGATGTCTAGATCGCTTAGCAAACCGTCTTTCAGAGCATATATCCAGCCGTGGATCTGAAGCTTCTGGCCTCGATTCCACGCGTCCTGAACGATGGTCGTTTCACCGACATGCTGAACCTGTTCGATAACATTTAGCTCACATAGCCGGTCCATTTTTTCGTCGTGATTATCGATCTTTGCGAGAAATTCCGAATGCCGGTTCGCCGTATCCTGGATGTGGCGCAGCCAGTTGTCGATCAATCCATGCCGCTTATTTTCCATTGCCGCCAGAATGCCGCCGCAGCCGAAATGGCCGCAAACAATGACGTGATCAACCTCCAAAACTTCGACCGCGAACTGCAATACAGAGAGGCAATTCATGTCAGTGTGATTGACCAGATTTGCAACGTTTCGGTGAACAAAGACTTCGCCGGGTTGGAGTCCGACGATCATGTTTGCCGAAACGCGGCTGTCCGAGCAGCCAATCCAGAGAAAATCGGGATTATGCTGGTTTGCCAAATCGGAAAAAAACGTCGGATGTTCGTTATTTACCTTTTCGGACCACCGGCGATTGTTTTCGAGAAGTTCGTCTATCTTTTGCACTTATTCATTTTATCCGGAATGGCCGTGTCCGTAAAACTTGTAAAACAGCATCGGGACTATCCGTCCAATTCTGTACGGTCGCGACTCGCCGCCTCTTGATCCGCACGCTCCTTTATTCGAGTCTTGATCTGAAACCGCACACTTAATAGAAACGAGACAATAGCTAGGACACCAGTAACAAACGTGTTGTCGAGATCGTCATTCCATAAAAAATATACGGTGATCACAGCCAAGAACATTGCAACGATCTGGAATACTCTTATCATTTATTCACCCCGCCTTGCGTGCGACGCTTTTAAAACTTTCGCCGCGAAAGAACGCGGCAACTGCGCTAAACAACCGCTTTACCGCCCGATATACCTTTGGAAAAAACCACAAAAAGAAAATTAAAAAGATGCCGAGAACCGAGAGAATTATAAACGGAGCAAAAACGGCGAGTACCGTTCCGACAAAGGCCACCACGTCTTCGACCAGCGAGAGCAGCCAATTGGAAACGGGTTCTGGTGAAAAATTGGCACCGACACGCAGGGCCGATTTGACGCCGTGCGACGAAAAAGCCAGTCCGCCGCCGACCAAAGTGGCCGGGATAAAAATACTGGAATCCAACTGATTAGTTGCCGCGTAAGCAACGATCGCTCCGGCGGGAACCCTGATGAACGTATGAACGACATCCCAAACACTATCGACGTATGGAATTTTGTCGGCGAGAAACTCGACCAGATATAGCCCGCCGGCAAAGCCAATGATCCACCAGTTATCCAACACATCGAGCCCGCCCGGCAGTTTTGCCGCTCCAAACTTCTGAAGCAGCCCGAGCACTGAGACTGTCGCGTAAAGATTTATACCCGACGTCCACGCCGTGCCGAGAGCCAAA
>JBGTCS010000242.1:0-1602 GCA_041748715.1 Pyrinomonadaceae bacterium
ACCGCCGCGAAAAAAACGGGCGCCGCTTTTTGCAATGGTTTCGGCGGTCGAGAATAGCTGTTCGCGGGTTTCGATCGCACACGGACCGGCGATCATTGCCAGTTCATTACCACCGATCGTGGAATTGCCGACCTTTATGATCGATTTTTCGGGCCGCATTTCTTTTGAGATCAGCTTGTAGGGCTTCGTGACTCGGATCGTGTCGGCGACACCAGGCAAATTCTCAAAATGCGCCGGATCGATCGCACCGCGGTTGCCGGTCACACCAATTGCGGTCCGGTTTTCGCCCGGCATGGCGTGACATCGAAACCCTAGTTTTTCGATGACATTCTGTACTTTTTCAACATCTGACGCGGTTGCGTCTGGTTTCATTACTATCAACATATTTTAATTGGCCCCTTTTAGTGCGAAACATTTACTCTGGTCTTCGCCCGTTACTTCTGCATTCTATATAAATAACCGTCTAACAAAATTTTCAACAGCGGCGACTGAATCCGATGCGGTTTCTGCTTTTTCAATCTCGGCAACGATGGCCGAACCGACCACGGCTGCGTCCGCGTAGTGCCAAACGTCGGCAATCTGTTTTGCGGTCGAGATCCCAAAACCGACTGCGATCGGTAGATCTGTAAATTTTCGTGCCCTACCGACAAGCTGCTCTGCGGTGGTAGAAGTCGATTCCCGGGCTCCGGTCACGCCGGCACGCGAAACGGCGTAGATAAAACCGCGAGCGGATTGACATATACTCTCTAGCCTTTCGTCGGTCGTCGTCGGAGCGATCAAGGAAATCAAATCGATGCCGGCTGCCGAAAAGTGTTTGGAAATGTCGGAAGCCTCGTTTTCAATGACATCGGTGAGCAGTACGCCGTCAACGCCAGAGTTCGCTGCCGCTCGCGTAAATTCCTCAACTCCGAATCGCAGGATGGGATTAAAGTAACTAAACAAAACCACAGGCACATCGCTTCGTCGTCTAAATTCATTGGCAAGTTCTAAAACGTTTCGCAACGTCGTTCCGGCTTTCAAAGAGCGTTCGGAGGAACGCTGGATCGTCGGTCCGTCAGCCATTGGGTCGCTGAAGGGGACACCTAGCTCGATGACATCAGCTCCAAGTTCGGCGAGTTTGAGGATGATCGCAAGCGACGTCTCCAATTCCGGGTCGCCGGCGGTTATAAAAGGTATAAATCCTTTTTGGCCGTTTGGCTTGTTATTAGTGAGTGCGGCTGTGATTCGGCTCATATATTTCGCTTTTCCAATTTTTCCTGAACCGTAGTTATGTCCTTATCGCCGCGGCCCGAAAGATTTACGATGATGATCTGGTCGCGGCTCAGACCCGGTGCGATCTTGATGGCATGAGCGATGGCATGCGACGATTCGAGAGCCGGAATAATGCCTTCGGTTTCGGAAAGTGTTTTGAATGCTGCCAGAGCCTCTTCGTCATTGGCTGACACATATTCCACCCGATCGATATCGTGCAGATGAGCGTGTTCCGGCCCGATCGAGGCATAATCGAGACCCGCCGAGACCGAATGAGTCAACGCGATCTGTCCGTTGTCGTCCTGAAGCAGATAACTTTTTGTGCCCTGTAGCACGCCCACATTTCCGCCG
>JBGTCS010000243.1:0-2062 GCA_041748715.1 Pyrinomonadaceae bacterium
TAAAATCCGCATTCCTGCGAGATCTGTCCCCAGTCTATCGACGATGCCGAGTCGATCGATTGCACGGCTTTTTGAAAGCGCATTATTTTCAAATACGATTTTGGAGTAACTCCGACCTGACGGCGAAACATATCAGTGAAATGTTTCTGAGAATAACCGATCTTCTGATTCATCCGGGCAATGCTGATCCGATCCGGACGCCGGGTCATCTCGCTGATCGAAAAAGCCACGCACGGATTTAATTCGAGCTGGGATTGAAATTTTCGGATCAGATAGGTCTCGACCATCCTAAATCGCTCGTCGATGTCCGTGGTAGCCAACAGACTTTCACGCAGATCACCAAAATCGCTGCCCCAAACCAGATCGGCATCGACAACGCTGTCGGCGATCTCATTCAGTGGAAAAGGAAAAAATGGAGCCGCCATTCCTTTTTTAAAAGCAATGACCATCATTTCCGATTTCCGTCCGGCCGGGATCGTGATCGGTTCGGTTCTAAGCCCTGAGGCCCAGATATGATGGCAAGCCTGGATCTCTTTTAGAGTGTTGTTGTCAAAAATATACTGCGGCGTGTCGTGAAAATCGATGAGAATCTCGGTGTCGCCATTTGGCAAAAACCGGTCGAAATTGTGGGTTAACTCGACATCGTTAAAGTAAACAAATATCTCAATAAACTGATCCAGCGGAAAGATCGGAATGTGAGTTTTGTATATCATGATTTCAATCGGAGCATCGAATCCGGTTCAAGATTGGTCTTGTTTATCAATCTGCTCGATCTTTTCGACGCGCCGTTCGTGTCGACCGCCTTCGAAATCAGTTGAAAAGAAAGCCTTCACAATTTTTACAATCTCATCCGGCGATGAAAATCTAGCGGGCAGCGACAGGACGTTGGCGTTATTATGCTGACGGGCCAGACGGGCGATTTCCTCGTTCCAAGCGACGGCCGCCCTCACGCCCGGAACTTTATTTGCAGCTATCGCCATCCCCGTGCCAGAGCCGCAAACCAGTAATCCCTGATCGACTTCCCCGGCGGCAACGGCTTCGCCGACTTTGCGGGCAAAGTCTGGATAGTCGACCGATTCGCTTGAGTCGGTACCCATATCGGTATATTCAATACCGATCGCGTCCAGGGTTTTCTTTACCTTTTCCTTCTCTTCAAAACCGGCGTGGTCCGCTGCAATTGCTATCTTCATAAGATTTTCCTGTATGAGGTAATTGTAGCTGTTTTCCAGAAGCAAGCCAAAGTTTAGCGAAAAGTGCGGCTGGTCAACTAAATTGAGCTTTGGGAATGGAGTAATTAGGTAACCGACAAAACTACTTTGGAGCGGCCTCGGAGGCAACGGTCACGGGCTTTTTCGCAATTATAGCCTTGGCCAGTGAGACGTATGCGAGGCCTCGCAACCGTTCGTCCTTTATGTCGCTGACGCTAAGGATGGCTTTTTCTTCCTCGCCTCTGACTGCGTTTTGGAACATCGAAATAAAATCGAGCTTTACGTCCTCGACCTTAATCGAAAAGCGGAGTTTGTAGGGAGGAACGCTTGTCACAGCGTGTTCGAGAAGCGGGTCGGTGATCGCTTCGTGTTTGTTAAAGAGTTTTGTAGATTCGTCGAAGACCGTGCTGGCTTGCAGATTTTTTTTAACTTTGAGCTTGCCGCTGATGTAGAGCAGCAGAAATGGTGCGGTCTGGTCTTCGAGATTCTTGACGGAAGTGCGAGCCATATCGAGCAATTCGTCCTCTAACTTCCTGTCTCCGGCCTTTGCCGCGACAGCGGCGAGGGAGAGGCGGAGAAGGCATTTTTCGAGACTTTCAGGCAACTTCTCGACCCGCCGAAAAGCTTCTTTTAGATCGACCGTTTTGGTTGTTAAAAACAGATTAGTTTCGCCGAATTGGATCAGTGTCTCCAACTCAGCCTGAAGCTTGGTATCGTCGATCTTTGACGCAGCCAGTTTTGCGATCTCAAAGTTCTTTTTGCGGTATGCCTGAAACACGACGTCGAGGTATAGTTGGTCGCGAGTGGCCGAATCGGGCATCTTTTCGATCTCGGCGATCCTTTCTTCGGGGGAA
>JBGTCS010000244.1:0-2519 GCA_041748715.1 Pyrinomonadaceae bacterium
ACAAAGACGGCAGGAACTATTATCTGAAATAGCGATCCGCCGGCGATCATCATAAATTCACCAAATAAGCCAAACAGCAGATGCCCAAACTCGTGTATCGGCAGATCGACATTATCCAAAAAGCTGCCCTGCATCGGAGCGTAGGCGATCAAGAGAAAATACAAGCTCAGAATGATCGCGAATACCAGCTTTGGAATGTTGGGTCTCATTGGCTCGTCGGACTAGTTGATAAGTAAAAAGTGATAGGTGAAATGTAATGCGGTCAGGACTTAATGCTTTCTACTTCTAACTTCTTACTTCTTACTCTAACTTATTCCGCCACGTAAAAATTCATCTATCGAGATGGCGTATAGAACACAGTCGATACCATAATGTGTTTCGTTCTTTTCGTACTTCATACCGCATTTTTCCATGATTCTCCACGAGCCAGTGTTTTCGGGTTGAGCGATAGCGACTATTCGCTCGATGCCGCACATTTCGAACCCATATTTGAGCCACCCGGAGGCGCATTCGTAACCGTAACCCTGACGCCAGTACTTTTCGGACAGATTATAGCCGACCTCGATCTCGCCCGTGTCTTCGAGCGGCTGAAGCCCGCTTGTGCCGATAAGCTCGCCGGACGCCTTCAAAGGCATCGCACAATTTCCGAAACCAAATTTGTCGTAGCAATCGATATAGAATTTTAGCCTAACAGCTAGGGCGTCCGGATTTTGCATCCGTGTTCCGCCGAGATAGCGATTGACCGGTTCGGGCGAACGCATTTCGATCAGCCAAGGCAGATCTTCGAGCGTTAATTTTCGAAATGTGAGGCGTTCGGTTTCGATCATAAAATAAAAATGAAGAAAAACTGGCGGTGACCCGTCTAATTATCAACAAATTCGTCAGAAAGGACAAAAATTATGGAACAGATAATCGAGAACCGGCGGCAATTCCTCAAGCGAGCAGCGACGACTGCGATCGCCATTCCGTTTTTGATCGGTTGTAAAAGCGATATTTTGGCCCACAACACCGGATCGGACATTCTGCGGCAAATAAGGAAAAATGCGCGGCCCGCTGGTGCTGAAGGAATGGGTGCTGTCGAAGTTCCGGACAGCGTCTCGTGGCGGTCGGTTTTGGCCTCGTCCAAGGACGAAGGCGAGCCGATGATAGTCACCGGAACTGTATATAAACCGGACGGCAAATCCGCCGCGCCAGATACTCTGATCTATTTTTATCACACCGATATGTATGGAATTTATGGCCGAAATAATGAGCCAAAACATGGCAGATATCGCGGCTGGATGCTGACCGACAAACATGGCCGTTATGAATTTAGCTCGATACGTCCGGCTTCCTACCCGAACACGACCTTTGCCGCGCATGTTCATATGACGATCACTGGCGTTGATCGCGCTGAAGACTGGATCGACTCGATACTGTTTGAGGACGATAAGTTTATTTCACCGCGTGAACGGGAGATGGCAGGCAAGAGAGGCGGCTTTCAACCGATTCTCAAACTTGAAAAAGGAACTGACGGCATTTTACGCGGCGTAAGAGACATTCAATTGCCGCAAGTCTAAATTGGAGAGATGAATATGAAAATTAGATCACTACCTTTCGTTATACTGTCGTTTTTTATTTTTGCATCCGCTTGCGGAGCGAGTGTTACGGTCGAAGGAAATCAAACTGAGAATATAGGTAAGAAGGAAGGCATCCGTGAAATCAGCGGAATGAGTACGAGTCGGGCCGCTCATTCGGCTACGTTGTTGCCTAACGGCAAAGTTCTGGTGGCCGGCGGTTTTGCGGGCGATAAAAACAGTGTTGCGACAGCGGAAATTTACGATCCGAAAACCAACACGTTTTCCTCCGCAGGGAATATGAATTTTGCTCGCGCCAGCCATACTTCTACGGCTTTGCCAGACGGCCAAGTTTTGATCGCTGGTGGTTTTAACGGCAGCTATCTCGACAGTGCGGAAATCTACGATGAACGGACAAACAAATTTACATTGGCGGGAAAAATGTCCATGCCGCGAAGCGAGCAAATTGCTGTATTGCTCGCCAGCGGAAAGATCTTGTTGGCGGGCGGCGTCGGAACAGGCTGGACTTTTCTCGCCGATGCCGAATTGTATGACCCCAAAACCAATACGTTCACAAAAACGGGAAGCATGACAACGGCCCGCGAATCCCACACGGCAACCTTACTCACAGACGGAAATGTTCTGGTAACCGGCGGCCATCACGGTAGACGCTCGGCAATAACGATTTATCAGAGCGCGGAAATTTATGATGTTGCTGTGGGACGCTTTACCGCAACAGCAAACCTCACTGTAAAACGGCATAAACACGACGCGACACGGCTTGCCGACGGAACGGTTCTAATCGTCGGCGGTTCGGATGAGCGAGACGCGGGAGGGGCATATAATACAACGGAAATTTATGATCCAAAAACCAAAACCTTCTCTAAATTCGGAGAGATGAAATTATCGCGGTACAAACTTAATGGAACAACGGTCTTACTGAAAAACGGAAAACTTTTGATC
>JBGTCS010000245.1:0-3622 GCA_041748715.1 Pyrinomonadaceae bacterium
GGCATCGGGCTGCGGTCGGCCTGCAGATAGATCGGCTCGACATAGAGCAATCCGGTACCGATTGGCATGATGATCAGATTGCCTCGTTTTACCTTGGATCCCTGCTGACTCCAAAGTGTTATTTGTCCGGCAAGCGTTGCATCCTGGTCTATTCTGGCTTCGATCTGGGCCGGTCCATCGATCACGCGTGAGGTCGGGAAGGTGTAGGTCAAAAGCTGGCCGTAAGCTGCTCCATCCGAACGTCCGGCCATCCAGGCGATCATATTGTTACGGTTCGACGGCGTAAAGGGCAGGACCTGAACAAACTCCGAATCGGCCTCTTCTCCGGGCAGCGGCATCAGAACCTGATACGGATCAAGCGCGCTTGTATTCTGCTGTCCACCCTTGCCTCCGTCGCCGCTGCTCGCAGCATCGCGAGCGATGCTCCACACGTCTTCGCGTCCAAAGAATGTGCTAGCCGCCTGAGTATGATAAAGGCCGTAAACATCACCCTGGGTCTTGATATACGTTTCCGGATATCGGACGTGCAGCCGGAGGTCGGCGGGCATATCATCGGCGTTCTTAAATAGATCGGGAAATGACGCGCGCCACGAATTTATTATCGGATCGCTGTCATCAAAAATGTAAAAGTTAACGGCTCCGTCGTAGGCGTTGACCGTGACCTTAACGCTATTTCGCATGTAATTTACGCTCTTGCCGATAAAATCCGCGTAATGACGTGAATATGGGTAACGGTTCGAGGATGTAAAAGCATCCACCATCCAGATCAAATGCCCGTCGTCGGTAATGACAATATAGGGGTCTGTGTCGTACTTTAGAAACGGAGCGATCAGTTTGATGCGCTCTGAAATATTGCGTCGCATCAGCACCCGGCTTTCAGCCTTTACATCGTCCGAAAACGGCAGTTTTGACAGATCGCCCGTTGCCGACGCGATCGAAAATCTTCTTAACCCGGACCCGACGGCAAAACCGCCATCGCCCTCGTAATTTGAGTAATTGTTATTCTCGCCCTGTGGATGGTCAAACTCCTTTTGAGTTGTCTTGACATACACATCGGTGTCGGTGCTCTCGCCAAAATATATTTCCGGACGGGTCACCTTGATCGAGCCGGTCGATTCGATCGGCATGTTCGAGAGTAGGAATCGCGGCTCGCCGTTGTTTGTAAATTCGTTGACCAGGTTCATTGTCACGCCGTAGCCGTGCGTGTAAACCAAACGCTCGTTGATCCAGTTTCGTGATTGATCCGGCAATTTATTGACGTCCAGCTCACGGGTCGCCAGCATAACCTGACGCAATTCGCCGTTGACCATATATCGATCGACATCTACATCGGGGAAATCATAGTAGGTCCGAAGTTCCTGGATCTGACGCAGAGTATCCTGGAGGGCTCGCCAATCCCAGAGGCGGATATTTGAGAGAGTCTTCTTATTCTCGGCGAGATTAAAGGCGTTTGTTGAAACATCCGCGGCGTAGTTCCGAGCCTCGACATTGTTAATGTTAAAGGCTAAGCGTGTCGCGGCGATGTTGTGTTCGATATACGGCGTTTCGCGGCCCAACTCGTTCGGTTTTACAATAAAATTCTGGACATAGAGCGGGACCAAAACGACGCCAATCAGATAAACAACAAGTGGAATGCCAAGTGCTGCCGCTATCAATCCCCGGCCTTTTTTGATGAATGCGTTAAAAAACAAAACGCCGGACCCAATGATTAGTGCCGCAGCCAAAAAAGTGAATCCCGGGATCAAATAATTGGCCTCGGTAAATGTTACGCCGCTGAATGATGCGTTATCGGTCCAGAGAAATTCGTAACGCGACAATAGTACGCGGGCCGCGGCGATCAAAAAGGTTCCACCGAGAGCTGCGGAGATCGCGGCATAACCATTCTTGCCGATTCCCTTAAAAGCCGCCGCTTTGTTGCCTATCGATGCCTCGGTCGGGAGAATTGAAAGAAAAACGGACACGGCGGATGCCGCAAGCAAAACCAGCGAAAGCATCATCAGCCATCCGGCTACTACATTTAAGACCGGGAAGGTGAACAGGTAAAAACCAAGCGAGTTACCAAAGATCGGATCCGTCACAGTGGTCGGGCTCTGGTGCAGGTATAGCGTCCACATTTGCCAGTCGTTGCTTAGATTCAAGGCCACCGCAACCGCTATTATCATCGTCAATATCCATCCTAAAAATCGAACGATCGCGGGCGGATCGATATCCAATGGCTGTTTATTTACGATTACCTTACGGATCGCCATTTTGTTTATACCGAATAGGCGTTCGAGGATGAAAAATCCGGTTCGCAGGACGGCAAAGGTCAGGACACCAAAAACGCCGAAAAGTATCCAGCCCAGAGCGAGAACGTACCAGTATCGCGATCCGAACCCCAACGAACCGAACCAAAGTGAATCGACGTAAACCGAGACGCCATTCCAGAGAACGACGATTAGTAGCAGGATTGGAAGGATCAGCCATTTTAGCCGGCTGCGGCGCACGTTTGGGGTCGCGGTAATGTCGATGACCTCGTCATCGAGTACGGAAAAATCGGATTGACTCATAGGGGAAGGATACACCCAAAAGGCGAATATCGGTAGGATGGAGCTCTCCGAAAATAGCCGTTAGTCGAGTCAGAAAGGGAAGTTTAACCAAAAAGCAGTGGATTTTCGCCTGGACGCATGAGCGATTCGAGGCCAAAATGTTCGTACGCTCGCCGGGTTGCCATGCGTCCGCGGGGTGTCCGGTTGAGAAAACCGATCTGGAGCAGATACGGCTCGATCATTTCTTCGATCGAGTCTTTTTCTTCGTGGATCGCCGCCGACAGCGTGCTGAGACCGACCGGGCCGCCATCGAATTTTTCGATGATGCATTTTAATAGCTTGGCATCGGTCTCATCCAGGCCAAAGTTGTCGACCTCCATTCGATTCAGAGCGTCACAGGCGACGTGTTCGGTGACGTGCCCGTCGTGATCGACCTCGGCAAAATCCCGGACACGCCTGAGCAAACGGTTTACTATCCGTGGCGTTCCGCGACCGCGCCTCGCGATCTCGTGAGATCCGGATTCATCGATTCCGACCCTTAAGATACCGGCCGACCGCGTGACGATTGTCTGCAGATCGGCTACGGTGTAAAAATCCAGATTAAATACAATGTTAAATCTTGCCCGCAACGGAGCCGTCAGCATTCCCGGACGTGTCGTTGCACCAACCAGTGTAAATTTTGGCAGATCGAGCGTTACAGACCTTGCCGCCGGGCCCTGGCCGATCATGATCGGCAGAGAATAATCTTCCATCGCCGGATAAAGAATTTCTTCGATCGCCGGATTGAGACGGTGGATCTCGTCAATGAACAGGACATCGCCTTCGTCGAGATTGCTGAGTATGGCAGCAAGGTCGCCGGCTTTTTCGATTATCGGGCCGGAAGTTGTCTTTAACGACGAGCCCATCTCGTTGGCGACTATATTCGAAAGAGTTGTCTTGCCAAGCCCGGGCGGGCCGGTCAGCAAGATATGATCAAGTGCCTCGCGCCGCTTGAGCGCGGCCTTCATAAAGATACGGAGGTTTTCTTTGACCTTGGTCTGACCGATGTATTCCGAAAGCTGCGTCGGGCGCAAGGTTGCGTCGAACTGACTTTC
>JBGTCS010000246.1:0-2690 GCA_041748715.1 Pyrinomonadaceae bacterium
ATCGGCTCCCCAAACTTAAGTAATCGCTCCGCCGTCCACTATCACGACTTCGCCGCTCATAAAGCTGTTGCGGTCGCTGGTCATAAAGGCTGCGTATTCGGCTAGTTCTTCGGGGCGGCCGACCCGGCCCTTGGCAACCCAGAAGTCGTGCATCTGCAAAAGACGTTCGGGCAAAGTGTGTCCGAGATCCGTGTCAAAAATACCTGCGGCGATCGCATTGACCGAGATGCCAAAATTTGCAGCTTCGCGCGAGAGGCATTTTGTAAACCCAATCATCGCAGCCTTTGATGTAGCGTAATGAACCGATGTCGGCAAACTGCGAATAGCACCAACCGAAGTGATATTGAGGATTGAACCGGCCCGTTCGCGGATCATTTGTTTGTAAAATGGTTTAGTTACCGCGAACAGGCTGTTGACGTTTGTATCGACGACCCAATCCCAACTTTTATCCGTCGTCGTCGCAAAATTATCGGGTTTGTTGACGGCCGCATTATTTACCAAAACATTGATGGCTCCCCATGCGTCTTTGATTTCACGGGCGATGTGTTTCATCCCGAACCGGTCGGTGACCGAGACCTTAAAGCTCAAAGCACGACGTCCGTGAGCCTCGATCTTTCCTTTTACGACTTCGGCCAGATCGTCGCTCGAATGATAGTTAAATGCAACGTCGGCCCCTTCGCGGGCAAATACTTCGCAAATTGCGGCACCAATGCCGCGCGTTCCACCGGACACACAAGCGCGTTTTCCTTCAAGTAAGAGGCTCAATTAAAATATCTCCGTTATCTCTAAAAAGTTGAATTGCAAATGAAAAGGTTAATGAAATCGCCGAGAACTGACAAGCTGGGAAGTTAGAAAGTGTAGGTCAGGCAGCCGCTTTAGCTGTTGTAAATGGATGGGGCAGAAGAGCATTGATCTCTCGAATGATCTGATCCGTAGAATCCGGCATCGTCATACCGACGGTCGCAGCTTTCATTCGAAGGTAATCGCCATTGTCTTTTAACAAATTTTGGATAGTTGGCACGATATCGATCGAGCGGCGAAGTAAAATTCCGGCACCGTGTCTTTCGATCATGCTCACGGTTCCTGCTTCCTGCGGCATCGGCGGTGTCGTAGCATCCGCGATTATCGGCAGTCGACATGCCAACGCCTCAAAGGTTGTCAATCCGCCGAGTTTTGAGACCATCACGTTGGCCGACTGCATCAGCTTTTCGATCTCATCGGAATATCCAATAACCTTGACCGGAAACTTTGCACTTTTAGCCAACCGTTCTGCCTCAAGCCGAAGCTCTTCGTTCTTACCCGCTAGAAAAATCGCCTGAACATCGAGTTCGCCGCGAATTAACTCTTTGAAAATCTGCGGAATATTGCCGCCGCCAATCCAGCCTGCGTTTACAAAAACCGTAAATTTATCAGGATCGAGGCCAAATACACGCCGCGCATTTTGAGCGTCGACCTCGTTCACCTCGTGAAACTTTGGATTGACCGGCATTCCGGAAATCTTAATCTTCTCCGGCGACACGCCATAGTCGATAAGCTGTTCGCGAGCGTCGTTATTTGCGACGAGATAAAGCGACACGTCGTCGCACGCCCAGCCTTTCCAAAATCCGTAACACGGATCCGTCACGACAGTTACAAGCGGAACCTGATCGGTAAGATTCAACTCTCTTAAAATCCGGGCGAAAATATGCTGGGTCAGCGGATGAACGCTGACAACGACATGCGGACACCATTTTTCGAACTGATCGCGAACATATCCGATACAACGTCGGTGGAAAAACTCTCTGGTTTCGGGTCGTATTTTATTGACGACCCAATAGAGGTATTTCATCCAATGCTGTTTGTTTTTAAGCGTCCAGTTATAACCGTTGACCAGTTTGCCGGTAATATTATGAGATTCTTCAACCGCCTTGATAATTTTTACGACCGGCGAACCGCCCGTCCAAAATTTGTCGAGACCATCCGATATCGATTGCGCGGCGGACCGGTGTCCGCCGCCGGTGTCGGATGAAATGATCAGTATCTTTGGCGTGGTTGGCTGCATCATGGAATGGGAATTTCTAATTGCTTACAGATCTTAGCCGCAGTGTAGTCCACAATCTCGTTATGCCCAGGCATTGTTGTTCGTTTTCTTGTTTTAATACTGGCTTCTATAAATTGCCACTAGCTTCAGCTAGTGGGTTAATTGAAATTTAAACTGAGGCTTTAGCCGAACTTCAAAAAATAATTCTCAATCCGAGTTGCTTTAGCTAAAGCTCTAAGGATGTTTGATTTGTTTCATTTTTTGGCTAAAGCCCCTTATTGATTTGACACTAACCACTATCTAAAGCTAGTGGTAATTTAAAAAATCTTTGAGCTCTCAATTTTTAGAAGTCCCCTAATATTCTCCCAAACTGAATGACTACCGCCTTCGCGTAATAATCGGCATCCATTCTCTACAAGATGTCGCAGCAATTCACGCCGTTTCATACGCAGGCTCGGCCACGATCGTTACCTTTGACGACGCATTCAAGATCAAATGTATAGGCTCTTCAATATCCGCATCAGCGTCAGAAACCGCAGGATTCGGCGAGGGCAGAGCTTCGCCCATTAATAAATTGGTCTCGGCAATATCAACAAGCGCTTTTGCCAGGCTAATCCTCGCCCCTTCCAAGTCATCTGCGCATGTGATCGCTCCTGGAAAGTCCAAGACT
>JBGTCS010000247.1:0-18534 GCA_041748715.1 Pyrinomonadaceae bacterium
TACGACGACGCCGATGCCGCGATTCAATGGTTTACCAAGAGCCTGCGAACCAGCAGACGAAACGGTTGGAACGTCATCTATGACGGCCTGCCGCTTCAGGGATAACCTGCCGACCATGCTTCTCGCCGTTGACATTGGGAATACCAGAACCAAGTTCGGCATCTTTGACGGCGAAACTCTTCTCACAAAATTCTCAATTCCAACCCTAAAAAATGCCACCCGCGTCGATATCCGCTCGGCCGTAGCTGGCAGCATCGCCTATCCGATCAGCAGTGCGATCATTTGTTCCGTCGTGCCAGAGATTGACGCGGAATTTAGGGAATTTATTTCGGACGAGTTCGCGGTCCGAGGCGCTTTTGTCACAAACGAATTGGATCTTGGGTTAAAAATTAACTATCAACCACGATCCGCCGCCGGCACCGACCGGTTGGTCAATGCATTTGCCGCCGCCGAGAAATACGGCGTGCCGTGCATTGTCTGTAGTTTTGGTACCGCGGCTACGATTGACTTTGTTAACGATCAACGTGAACTCGTCGGCGGGCTCATTGCCCCCGGCATGCAGACGATGGCAACAGCCCTGCATCTGAATGCCTCGCGTCTCCCGGAGGTCACGATTGATCGTCCGGATTCTGTCCTGCAAACCTCTACTGAAGGTTCGATCCGCTCGGGTGTTTTTTATGGTTTTTTGGGCATGGCTGAGAGTTTGGTCAACCGCGTAAAAAGCCAAATCCGCGGTGACGTTAAGGTCGTCGCAACCGGCGGTCTGGCTTTATTGATCGCGGAAAATACAACGGTTGTCGATCATGTCGACGAAAATCTATTGCTCGACGGACTGCGGATCATCTCAGAGCGCCAAATTACTTAAATGTTGTCAGAAACTCCGGCTTCCGCCGGGCTTTACGTGCCTGCTCAAACGAATACGCGACCTTGATGAGAGTTGATTCGGACCAAGCTCGGCCAAAAAATGAAATGCCGATCGGCAGTTGTTTTGCAAATCCGGCCGGCACGGTGATATTCGGATAGCCGGCAACCGCTGCCAGCGACGACGTTCCGATATAACTGCTTCCGCAGTCGCCATTTACGGTATCGATCATCCATGTCGGAGCGTTGGACGGACCGACGATCGCGTCGAGTTTGTTCTTGTCCATCGCTTCGTCAATGCCCTCGGTTCGCGAATATCTCCGACACGTTTTTAAAGCGTCGAGATATTCCTTTGAGGTCAGCGGGCCCTTTTTGGCTGACGACTCGAAAATGCTCTGACCAAAGTACGGCATCTCGACAGCCTTATTGTCGTTATTGAATTTGATCAGATCGCCGAGCGTTTTATAACGCGAGCCTCTCGCCCGGAGATATTTTTCAAGCCCGTCCTTAAACTCGTATTTGAGCACCAAAAATTCTGCATCGCCAAATTTGTTTCGATTCGGAAATTTTATATCGATCAGAATGGCTCCGGCATTTTTCATCGTTTCAAGCGCCGAATTTGTAACCGCGTCGACTGTGGAATTGCTGCCCCAATAATCCCGTGCGACACCGATCCTCGCCCCGCGAAGTCCGTCTGATTTGAGAAAGCTCATGTAGTTGACCTTTTCGCGTTTTCCCTTCATAGCGATGTCGCGTGGATCGACAAAATCTAGAACATTCAGCATCAACGCCGCATCCGCAACAGTTCGAGTCATCGGCCCGGCGGTGTCCTGCGATTCGGCGATCGGTATTATGCCGCTGCGGGAAACGAGTCCGATAGTCGGTTTTAGGCCCACGATACCGCAAATGGACGACGGGCAAACGATCGAGCCATCGGTTTCGGTGCCGATCCCCAAGGCAGCAAGATTCGCAGCGATGGCGGCACCCGTTCCAGCGGACGAGCCGCACGGATTACGGTCAAGAATATACGGATTGCGTGTCTGACCGCCACGGCCCGACCAGCCGCTGATAGAACTTTCGTCGCGAAAATTTGCCCATTCCGAAAGATTTGTCTTGCCCAGCAGAACCGCACCCGCATCTCGCATCCGCTGAACGATAAAAGCGTCTTTGGATGGCACCGGAGCATCTGAAAGCGCGAGGCTGCCGGCGGTTGTTTTCATTTTGTCGGCAGTATCGATATTGTCTTTGATCAAAAACGGGATGCCATGGAGCGGGCCAAGCGGTTTTCCTGCCTTACGATCAGAGTCGCAGCGCTCGGCAATCGCCATCGCGTCGGGGTTTAATTCAATGATCGAATTTATCTTGGGGTCGATCTGGGCGATACGGGCCAGATATCCCTCCGTTATCTTTTCTGCCGATATCTGCCCCGACGACATCGCGGCCTGTAGCGATGACACGGTCGCTTCCTCAAGGTCTACCGGGTCATGGGCGGCCAATGTGACCTTTGAGCCGATAACTACTGAAGCTGCGGCGAAAGCCGATCTCTGCAAAAAACCACGTCGGTCGATCATGAATTATTTTCTCCTCAAATTTTTATTGGATTATATCAGAATTTCTATTGTGCCAGCAGACGTCGGACGCTGAAATGTCGGGTATTCAGTTATACTCTCGTAAATGGATCCGCTCAAAGCCGACATACCGCCATCGAAAATCGTTACGGCTCTACGCCGATACAATTTATTGCCAGCCATCGTGTTTTTGCCAACGCGGCGCCGCTGCGACGAGGCGGCATCCGAGGTCGCTCTCGACAAATCTCAAAAAACCGATCCGGAACGCCAGGCGCAGCGCCAGCAGATCTTTGATGATTTCGCGGTCGAATTTCCAGAGGTCACCGGCCATAAACACAGCAGGGTGATAGTTCGAGCGGGCGTCGCGGCCCACCACGCGGGACATATTCCTTCGTGGAAACTATTGATCGAAAAGATGATGTCAGCCGGGCTCCTCAACGCTTTGTTTGCGACCTCGACGGTCGCGGCCGGCGTTGATTTTCCGGCCCGGACGGTTGTCATCAGCAATGCCGACACGCGCGGTAATGACGGCTGGCGTGCCCTAACCGCCAGCGAATTGCAGCAAATGACGGGGCGTGCGGGCCGACGCGGACGAGATCATGTCGGTTTTGTCGTGCTCGCTCCGGGCCAGTTTCAAAATCCAAAAAAGATCGCCGAACTTCTCAAAGCTCCGCCCGATCCGCTTGAAAGCCGGTTTCGGTCGACCTATACAAGCCTGTTAAATCTCCTCGATGCCTTTGGAAATTTTGAACAGGTTCGTGAGTTTGCGGAGAAAAGCTTTGCCTTTCGTGCGAGCCGACGGGCGAGTGCCAACAGCCGCGACGACGATGGTGCCGAAAAACTTGGCGACCGGATATGGCTGCCATTCGAACTCAGATCGCGGGTTTTGGATCATTTCGGCTATCTCGACGCCGAGGCTGAGACCGTTACCGAGAGCGGTAAATGGCTCGCGGATCTTAGGATCGACCGGCCGCTGCTGGTAGGCGAGGGCCTACGAAAAGGCGTTTTTGACGATATGAAAATCTCCGAAGCAGCGGGATTGATGGCGTCGGTCGCGTCTGACGCTGACCGCAGCTATGGCGAAATGCGGGCGACACGTCGGATGATCGACATCCTATCCGATTTCCAGCAAATTGTTATCGAAGTCTCAAACGTCGAATGGAAGCACGGGGTCGAGCCGGCCGAAGAGATCAATTATTCCGCTGCCGCTGCCGCGGAACGCTGGACCGCTGGAATGGAATGGGATGAATTGGTCGATCGCACTGGTGCCGAAGAAGGCGACCTCGTCCGCTTGCTCTCGCGAACGGGCGAAGCCTTACGTCAGCTTGCAAACCTTCGCCAATCTAATCCCGCCGCCGCCGCAATCGCTTCGGCGGCATCTGACGCAATCCTGCGCGAACCGGTTCGCTAATGACCTTATTACTAAATCGTTCTGAATCGTCGGGTTCGAATTCCGGAATCCTCGAGTCAGGGTTACGATAGGGGCCAGTTTTCACAAAGTTTGATTTTCCACGCTCCTTCGGATAGTTTTGATATCAATCACAAAATGTCTATCCAACTCTTAAAGCTAATAATTGTAGGTATCACGGTCGGATTGGCTGTCGGGATTGGATTGTTCACGTTCGTTTACGCTAAGGGTTATTCGTACATGAGTAATGAGCCGCTAGCCTGTGCCAATTGTCATGTTATGAATGAACAATATGACGGTTGGCAAAAATCCTCTCATAAAGACGTGGCGACTTGTAACGATTGCCATACGCCGGATGACCTTTTGGGAAAATATATGACCAAAGCCTCGAATGGCTTTTGGCATTCCTACTACTTTACGTTTAATAATTTTCATGAACCGATCCAGATTTCTGGCCGTAATTTGAAGATTACGGAAGAATCCTGTCGTCGATGTCATTCTGAGCTAACTTCGATGATTTCGGATCATCGGACGGAAAGCGACGAAGAGATTTCATGTGTCAGATGCCATCGTTCTGTCGGACATTTACACTAATTAAGAGTCGATTATGGAAAAAGAAGAAAAATTGCCAGACGATAATCCTAAAGTGAGTGTTCCTATAAATCAGCGGGTTTATAATTTCAAGGTTGTCGCTCTTGTCGCCTTCTTGGCTTCCGTTTTTGCTATTCTCGGAATCGCCCTTCTGACCAATATTTTTGAACGTAAGCAAGAGGGTAAGAACCAGTTCTTTAGAGTCGTTGAAATTACTGACGACACGGTCGATCCTGAAATTTGGGGCAAGAATTTCCCGCTTCAATATGATGGTTACAAGCGTACCGTTGATCAAAAACGGACGCGCTATGGGGGAAGCGAAGCTGTCCCGAAAACGCCCGTAGATTCGGATCCCCGTTCGATCGTCGCACAGTCCAGACTTGAGGAAGACCCTCGCCTGAAAACTATGTGGGACGGTTATGCATTTGCAGTAGATTTTCGCGAAGAACGCGGGCACGGGTTTATGCTCGATGATCAAACCTACACCGAAAGGCAGAACGTAGTTGTCCAACCCGGCAGTTGTATAAATTGTCATGCCTCCGCATATGTTGCCTATAAAAGACTTGGCGACGGTGACATTAACAAAGGATTCGACGTTTTGAACAAGATGACATATGTCGAAGCAAGAAAGGAGGTTTCGCATCCTGTTTCGTGTCTTGATTGTCACAATGCGTCAACAATGGCTCTTCGTATAACCCGCCCGGCTTTTATGAACGGCATAAAAGCCCTTAGAGCGTCGCAGGGGGTTGCCGGTTTTGATGTTAATCGAGATGCAACCCGGCAAGAAATGAGAAGTTATGTCTGTGCTCAATGTCATGTCGAATACTATTTCAAAGGGCCGGAAAAAACGCTTACCTATCCATGGGACAAAGGGTTGAAAGTCGAAAATATCCTTGCTTATTATGACGAAATTAAACATAAAGATTGGACTCATAAACAGACCGGTGCCGATGTTCTAAAGGCGCAGCATCCTGAATTTGAGATGTACAGTCAGGGAATTCACTCACGTGCCGGGGTTTCCTGCTCAGATTGTCATATGCCATACAAACGGGTGGGTGCGATGAAAATTAGCGATCATCATGTGCGAAGTCCGTTGTTGAACATTAGACAATCTTGTCAGACCTGTCACAAAGCGGATGAAAGCGAGCTAAAGTTCAGAGCTGAAGCCATTCAAACTCGAACCTTTGAAATGCGGAATTTGGCGATGGATGCTTTGATGGATCTTATAAACGAGATCAAGAAAGCCAAAGAAAATCGCCGTTCGGATGTCGAACTTGCATCGGCCCGGGATTTTCAACGGAAAGCTCAATTTTTCGCCGATTTTGTCGAGGCTGAGAATTCAATGGGATTCCACGCTCCCGCCGAAGCGGTTCGGATTTTGGGCGAATCGATTAATTTCTCCCGTCTCGGGCTTATGGCCCTCAGCGGTGTAGCCCCGGCCCACAGCCAAATGTTTGAACGGAAGCACTGATAATTGCGAGTGGCCAGGCCATTTGTTAAGTGGCGGCAGCTTGGAAGAAAGTCGGAATTTTCAAAACCATCTCGAACTGGCTCAGCCGTTCATAAAAACCGCGATTCAGAGAAAACCGTATGGCGTCGGTTATTGATTTATCGATATTGATGACCACCCCCTCCGACTCTACTGGCTAATTCTTTTTTAGACACTAATGCACGAATCAATCCTTCTGTCGGCATCAGCGTGTATCTAGGCATCCTCGGCGTTATGCTTATTTTCCGCGGAGACCACTAAGTTTTCCCAGAGATCACGGAGAGAGTGCGTTGCACGGCGCGAATCGGCGACACTCCGCTCCGACTGCTGTCGCCACCACCGTTGAGCCTCGCTCTACTCGGCAAACAAAGTAGACAGTGGCATTTCCTGATGCGTAATCTGGATCAGCGAAGCGGAATGGAGGTGTGCTGCCGCACCGACAACGGTAACCTAATTTATTTACACTCATAGTAATTCTGTTTAAATGTCTCTTAACCATGGCAGAAAAGGTCGAGGATCAAAATATGAGTGAAATAAAAAGAATTTTTAAAAATGCTCCCATTCTTGTTGGGATTTGTTTGTTAATGGGCGTCATAACCGTCCAGGCGGCGTCCTTGACTGTCACGACAACAGCCAACGCCGGGTTTGGCAGCCTGCGTCAGGCAATAATCGACGCCACGATAAATACTGAAGCGAACATTGTCACTTTCAGCATTCCGACGAGCGATCCGGGCTACAATTCAGCGTTAAACCGGTTCACGATCAATCTTACGAGCCCGCTGCCGAGTATTCCGCTGGCCGCGATGACAATTAATAATAACCAGCCTCAGGGTATAACCGTTATGGGTAATGGCACATTCCGCGTCTTTACGCTCGTAAACAGTGCGGTTGTCACCATAAATAACCTGACGATAAGCAATGGTTTTAGCGATAACGGGCTTGGCGGCGGGATATTTATGGGCAATAGCGGCACGCTTACGCTTAACGGATGTACCGTCAGCGGCAACATATCATCTGGCAACGGCGGCGGAATATACATGAGCAACAGCGGCACGCTGAACCTCATTAGAAGTTCTGTTCGCAACAATACGGCCATTAACGGCGCGGGCATTTATATCTTTGACAGCGGGACGCTGAACATGGACGCCAGCACCGTCAGTGCCAATACCGCAGGCAACGGCGGCAACGGCGGCGGTATTTTTAACGGGACAAGCGGAACTATAAACGGCACAAGCAGCACAATTGATGGTAACTCCGCTGCTGGCTTCGGCGGAGGTATTTATAATACCGCGACGCTCACCCTAACAAATAACACCATCAGCGGCAACACGGCGACCCGCGGCGGCGGCGTTTACAATGTGTTCACCGCCACCTTGCAAAACAACCTCGTTGCGCTTAATACGGCGACTGCCGGCAACGATTTATTTGGCGGCGGCGCTCTTGGAGGCAATGGATTTTCAGGTAGTTTTAATCTCATCGGCAACGCCGACGACAGCGCGGGCCTGGGCAGCGCGCCAAATCGTTCAGGCACAACCGCTAATCCGATCAATCCGCTGCTCGGCCCTCTTAAGGACAATGGCGGCCCAACCTTTACAAGGGCCTTGCTTGCCGGCAGCCCCGCGATCGACAAAGGCAACAGTCCTACTATTATTACGGATCAACGCGGTCTGAACCGTCTTTTTGATAACCCGCTTATTCCGAATGATGGCGGTAACAGTTCGGACATCGGCTCGTTCGAGGAGCAGACTGTCCTAGATCCGTCAGCGACACCGACCCCAACGCCGACGCCAACTCCGACTCCGACTTCGACTCCGACTCCGACTCCGACTACTCCGGTGCTCGAAGGCGACATCAACCGTTTTCCGTATGGGTTTGGAAGCGTTCCGGGATTTGGTGACAACGCGGTCAACGGGCTTGATTTGATACAGTATGACCGGTTCCAGGCGGGGAGCGATATTCCTTCGACGGGTCCGGGCGGTGAATTCCAGCGAATGGACACGGCCACAGCTCCGGGCGACGGCTGCATCACCCCGGCCGACAAACAGCGGATCTCGAACTATATCGCGGGCGGTTCGACGACCTGGATAATAGCGGCCGGTCCGACGAGTCCGGGTTCGTGCCAAATTCCGCTGACATCGCCTCTGATCGAGAGTTTTGCCCCGATTGTTGCGGAAACCCAGCGATTGGCCGCGAAGCGCGAACTTCGAATCATGCCGGCGACGGTCCGCTCTGGCGGTATTCACGAGCTCAAACTCGCTCTCGATTCGCAATCGAACGAGCGTGTGCTGCAGTTCAGCCTCGATTTCGATCCGTCGATACTGGAGTTCGTCGGCGAACTCGGAATCGGCGTCAACGCGAATATCGCCGCCGGAGCCGGAGCACCGGCTGGCACGATCGTCACCGCCAATACCGAAGCGGCAGAAATGGGCCGGATTAGCATCGTGATCGATGCCCCGACGGCGTTCGAAGGCGGAGTTCGCGAAGCCGTGAAGACCGCCTTCCGGATCAAACCTTCGGCCGCAGGTCGCAAAACGGATGTCACATTCTCAGACACTCCGACGGTGAGATTTATCACGTTTGCGGATTTGACCGGTAGTTCATACGGAGCCAAATATACCGGCGGAACGGTGACAATCACGGAAGCAAACTCAACCGGCGTCGTGGTTTCCGGCAAAGTCCTGACCCCCGACGGTCGCGGCCTCCGGAACACGCAGGTGACGATCATCGACAAATACGGAGTCGCAAGAATGGCGACAACCAGCTCATTCGGCACATTCCGCTTTGACGCGGTCGCACCCGGCGAAACCTACACCCTCGCCGTCACCTCAAAACGCTACCGCTTCGCTTCGAGACAAGTCACCATCACCGACAACCTCTCGAACATCGACTTCACCGGAAAGGAATAACCACCTTTTCCATAACCTAAACGAGAAAAAGGCTGCCTGTCAGGCGGCCTTTTTTTCAATTGGAGGATGTCTGAAACGTCCGCTTTGCGGACGTTAGTAAAGCTACACGCATGAGCGTGTAGTCGGAGCCGGGACCAGCTTAGCAGCCCGCTAAGCGTTACAAATACATCGGTTAATGGATTTCTGTCGCCTACCAAGCGGGCTTCGGCCTTGATCCGGCCAGCTCCATGCTCACGCATGGAGCTAAATTCTACAGCCGGCAAACGAGCCAAAACCGACTTTTCAGACGTCCTCAACCCCGCTTCCGCTGCTATCGCCTCGGCCGCGGCCGACGCAATCCTTCGCGAGCCAGTGAGGTAGTTCACAGATCACAAATCATTTCATTCTGACTAAGGCGTTCGTAGAAGCCGAGATCATGGAAAAACTTCATTGTGTTTTTGATCGATTTGTCGACATTTAAGACCTGCATCGAAAATCCCTCGGCCGTTTCGCTTTTCATTGCCTGCATGAGGGCGGTTCCGATGCCCCGCCGTCTATGACTTTTGCTCACGGCGATCTGGGCGACGCGCACGAACTTGGGGGAGGAAATAATATAGCCCACGCAATTACCGTTTTCGAACGCTCCTAAAAATCGTTTAAGTGTGAAGGCTCTGGTAACCGAATCGACCGAATTTTGCCATGACGGGTAACCGTCCCAAAATGTTTGATAGAGCCCCCAGTCTGGGTCTGTGATCTCTTGGATCTCAATGTCAGCAGAAATCGTAAGATTAATGTTTAGAGCGGTATCGCATTGGAGCATTGCCAAACGCCTGACCGGTCTGAAACCAAATTTCTCGTAAAGAGCAATAGCCTCGATGTTTGTTGTTACTACTTCGAGAAGGAATTGCTCGATCCCGGCTTTCTTTAACTCCGGCAGCATCAAAGCGAACATTTCTTTCGAAATGCCCCGTCGGCGATGGCTCGGCACGACACCGGTTCCAGCGTCATATACTGTGGACCGGCCTTTCCAATTTCCAAATCCGTTAAGCGAAAAACCGACCAATTGGTCGCCATCAACAAATCCTACCGTTCGAGCGAGATCGACGCCATTGACAAGTAAATGGTTTCTGAACTGCGTCGCGGTGAGCGCAAAAGGGATGACATAATCCGAAAACGCACTAAGAAATGTTTCATGTAAAGGCAGCAAATAATCATCGCTCAAGAACTGGCAATTTCGAGAAGCGGTTTGGTTTCCAATATCCATTTGCTAGAATTGAACTTTGAATAGCTAACTGACTAGTCAATCTATTCTAAGGCGTAATAATAATGCAAGTATTGCTGGCAAATGAATACGGTTTTTGTTTCGGGGTCGAACGTGCGGTCGAGATGGTCGAAGAGGCGCTCGGCGACGGTCAGACCGTTCGAGCCCTTGGTCCGCTTATTCATAACGAACAGGAAATGCAGCGACTCGCCCACGAAGGCGTGACGACGATCAGCGAACCGGTTCAGATCGGGCGAAACGAAACGGCGGTCATTCGAGCACACGGCGTAACGCCTCAGGTTCAGAGAGATCTGGAAGAGAAAGCCGGTAAAGTTGTCGACGCGACCTGCCCATTCGTCACGCGGGTGCAAAAACTTGCGGCCCGCGCCGCCGCCGAAGATCGGCATGTTATTGTCGTCGGCAGCCCGGATCACCCCGAGATGATCGGCGTTCAGGGGTATGCTCCGGATCACGCTTTTGTAATTAATGACGAGACCGAGGTCGCCGCTCTGCCGTGGCTTCGCCGTCCGCTCGTTGTTTCGCAGACGACGATCAAGGCCAAAACCTTCTTTGACACGGCCGAAGCGATAAAATCGCATACCGACGACAATGTAGAGATTGTTAATACGATCTGTTCCGCGACGCGCGATCGGCAAGAGGCGGCCCGTGCCCTAGCCGGTATGGTCGATGCATTTTATATAATCGGCGGTCGCCATTCATCAAACAGCGTAAAACTTTTGGCCGTTTGCAAAGAACAATGTGAGAAAAGCTTTCTGATCGAAACCGGTGATGAAATAGATCCTAACGATTTGATCGGAGCCGAGCGAGTCGGTGTCACCGCGGGTGCATCGACACCGAATTGGCTGATCGAGAAAATAGTCAAACACCTTGACGCCATCGGCCGTCAACATACGACGGCACTAAAACCGTGATGTTTGATTTCCTTTAACGGAGGTGGTTGGCGGATGGCACCCGCGATTTTCGATCTAGCATGTTGCCGACCGGCAAAAAACTGGGCGTTGAATTTTCATCATCGCCCAGTCCAAACCAAGTTATTGGATTCTATCCACTACCTGCCCATCATTTTATCGATCCTGGCCGCGATCGCTTTTTGGATTTCGTTTTGGTCAATCCAGAAGACGCTATCTTGCCAGGACAATTCCAATGCCGCTGTAGACGATTGACAGACTACGGATACCACTTTCCCGGTGCCGGCGTGACCAGGATTCGAATCGTACCCCGGATCCGTTTTAATTGTCACCATTTTGGTAATATTTCCTGCGATCCTCGATCCAGACTTTGTAATTGAACTCGCCACTATCACGGTGATATAGGCTGGGACGCTTGACGGCGGCCCGGAGCTATTACCGGGACCACTTTCCCAAGTGCCGCCACAACTCGCGGGAGTCGTGCTGGTCGAGTTTGCAAACCCGGTGAAACTGGACGGAGCGGAACCGCCACTCAGCGAGTTTAACCTGGCCCACTTCGAGCCCCAAAAGTTCACGTTATTACCCACCACCGCATTGAGATCGCCGATGACAAAACTGACAAGTTGAGGCGTCGGCGTCGGAGTCGGCGTCGGCGTCGGCGTCGGGGTCGCAGTTGCCGTTGGCATCGGTGTTGGTGTCGGCGTCGGTGTAGGAGTGGGTGTCGGCGTCGGCGTCGGAGTAGGTGTTGGCGTCGGTGTTGGTGTCGGCGTCGGCGTCGCCCCTGGCTTGCACTTGCCTGCGCTGCCCGCAGTATAGATCGCCGCGAGCTCGGCATCGGTGAGCGCGCGATTGAAGACTTCGACTTCATCAACGCCGCCGCGGAAGTTAAAGTCGGTGAACCCGTCAAACGCTCTGCCCCCAATGTCGAATGGAGAGCCACTATCGAAAAGATTTCCCGACTTGAACGTCGATCCGATCATGACGCCATTAGCATAGAGCTTGATAATCTGCGTCGTCGCGTCATAGGTCAGCGCGATGTGGGTCCAGGTGTTGAGCGCGGGAATATAGGGCCGGAAACCTGGGGAGGGGGCGACAATCGTCTCATTGATCATCCCAGTTAACTCGCCGCCCGGTTGGGTGGGATCGGGAAACTGCTGGAGTAATACGTAGTCGTTCCTCCCATTATCGGTTTTGCCGAAGAAGATGGCCGGCTTTTGCAGCGAAGGATTTATCCACCCGTCAATGGTGACGCCGGTGCCGCTCAATCTCAGGGATGACGGGGTGCCAGCGGTCACATAGCTCGAGCCGTCGAAGTTAAACGCGCTACCGACTTCCCCTGCTGAGTAAAAGGAAGTGCCAATCCAGGTGCCGTTGTTACCGCCAATAATGTCGGTAGTGTTGCCGTCTCCCGTCCACCAACTGATCATATTAGCCGGTGGAGGAACGCACGTCGGTACAGGTGTGGGAGTTGGCGTAGAAACAGGCGCCGACGCCGGGCCGAACTTAACAACGTAAGCATCGTTAGAGCCGGCATAGGTGGATTGTGCCGCGTTGAGGGTGGTCGGCAGGAAGCCCTGCGTGTCGCCCGTCACATAGACGTTGCCCGAGAGATCCAAGGCAATGGCTGCGGCGGTACTTGTCCCCAGAATCCCTGTCGAATACACGAGGCTTGAACCGCTGGTGCTGAACTTCGTTATGAAAATCGCGCCGGTGCTGTCGCAAGAAACTAGCGGAGGACACGGCGTCAAAGGATCGACCTGCGGGACTGCGCCATTGCCGGCCACATGGGCGTTGAGGCCCAGTGCATCCACGGCGATGCCGTTGCCGGCACTGTTGAAACCACCGCCTCCGAGATAGGTCGAATAGACCAGGCCGGAGCCCGCCGGATTTAGTTTGGTCACGAAGGGAGTGGCCCCGCCGCCATTGGCAGCCTGAAAAGGGTTCATGGTCGGGAAATCCGAGGACGCCGTTGTGCCAGTCACGTAGGCGTTGCCGGTTCCGTCTATGGCGGTCGCATGCCCCTCATCAAAGGCGCTGGCCCCACCAGCCTGGATGCCGCCGCCCAGGTAGGTCGAATAGATCAACGCGGTGCCTGAGCTGTTCAGTTTCGTCACGAACGCATCGAACAGGTTTGGGATGTACTGGGTATTAGTGTTGTTAAAGGCGCTGCAACAACCGAACTGACAGGTAAACGACTGACTCGGCGCGATGTTGGGCTGAAACGCCCCAGGCGTGGTCGGAAAAACCGGTGGGTTCTGAATGTTGCCGCACGCACCTATGCTGCCCGAAGCGGTCAGGCCGGTGATGTAGGCCTCGCCGCTGACCGGGTCCACGGCAATTCCACGCCCTGAATCCAAATCGCCGCCGCCGAGATAAGTCGCATAGAGCTTCAAGCCGGCCGTGCTCACCTTCGTCACGAAAACGTCTTGTCCGCCTGAAAGCGACGGCTGGAATACGCCGCCGGTCGTCGGGAAATTCGAGGAGATCGTTTCGCCTGTCACGTAGGCGACGCCAGCCGCGTCCAACGCGATGGCGCGCCCAAATTCGGAGTTGCTGCCGCCGAGGAAGCTTGAAAAGACGAGACCGTTGCCCGCGGCATTCAATTTCGTGACAAACGCGTCGGTGTTACCGCCATAAGTCTGGAAGGCATTCAGTTGCGGAAACTCCACGCCCCCGGTTGAGTCTGGACACGGATCAGCATCAGCCGATGAACCGGTGTTGCCCGTCACATAAGCTTCGCCCGTCGAATTCACGGCGATGCCGTAGATGATGTCTGTTCGATTGCCGCCGAGATAAGTTGAGTAAAGTCTAGTCGAGCCAGTTGGATCGATCTTGGTGATGAAGCCATCCGGATTTCCATTGCCGCACTGCTGCAGGTATGTCGTCTGATAGGCGCCGGAAACCGGAAAATCCACGGAATTCGTATAGCCCGCCGCATAGGCGTTGCCGGCAGCGTCTACGGCTATCGAAGTTCCCGTTTCATTGCCGCTGCCGCCAAGGTAAGTGGCATATACTAAGGTTGGATCAATGACTAAGGGGAGCGAGCGGTCATAGTCGTCCACCTCAAATCCGACTTGCGGGATTCGAAGTGAGGAGTATCGGCTGCGATGTGAGGCTTTTTTCGCGAGCAGCACATAGCTGCCCTTCACTTCGCGCCTGACGCCGTCGATCTCCTGGTAGATGATAGGCTTTTGCCAGCGAACATCCGTGCCGCCTGTTTGCACAACCAGGTCGCCACGCTCATCAATGAGCATCTTCCGCGCGCCTTTGAGGGCAAGCTTAACGACGGAAACGTCGGTGCCGGGAGCAACGACAAGATCGTATTCCAGTTGGCGCTGGTTACCGTAATAGACGAGGTCCACGCCCGGATACACGCCCTCGTATTTTACCTTGGCGTAGTTGGGAACATTCGTTCGCCATTTTGCGGGGTCTTTGCCGATAAAATAATTACTTTTGCCGGAAAGCTCATCCGCTCCGGTAACTCGAGGCGATGGATTGGCGCCGGCAAATTTCATGCGCAGCACTGCCGAAGAGTTCGGAGTTTTGGGTCTGGCGTCGGGACTCAGCGGGTCTGACTTTGGACTTTGGACTTTGGGCTTTGAACTCTTCAGGCTGAGCACCGCTTCTGTTGGCGTCAGAAAGAGGCTGTAGCCGCTGCCACGTGACAGAAACTTCACCGACCGGTGGGTTTGTCCTTGATTAGCCTCGAAGCTGAGCGGTAGATTGTCGTAACTCTCACGCAACCGGGCTTTGCTGAAAGATTCGATTTCGAGCAGGCTTTGGTTATCGTTGAGGATGCCGTGATCAAAATGGCTTGGGTTTGAACCGTTAGATTCAGTTACGGTCCCGATGTTTGCCGCTGATGTCTCACTGTTCTGTGAGCTACCGACATATAAACAAAGAGCTGCCAATATCATCGTGATCGCCGATCCAGCGACTAATATGCGTCTGGTCAGCGTTACCACCGTATTCTTTCTCGTATCATTTTTTGCTAATTTCATGTTAATTCTTACCTTCCTTTGTCATTATTTTGGTTCACGTAATCATCCGACATCGTGTTGGTCGGGGCGTTGATCTCACGAATGTTGTGGTCAGCAATTGGATTCGCAACGATCTGGTTTTCAAAATCAAAAGAAGCGATTGGCCGGGCTGGCGCGGGCTCATCAGCATCCCGAATAACTTGCGGACTAGTCGCGCTGTGCCCAATACCGCCGCTCGAAGTAGTTTGCCGACGGATCCTGGTTATAGTTAATCGCAATTTTTGTTTCATCTCGGTTTCTGCATTAAACCGGCAATTAGCGCTTTTCTACGCAAAGAAAACATTGAAATCCACTTCGAAAGTCGTTATGCTGATAAGCCTCTATCAAATCAGGGCCGAAGTAATGCAAATAAAGTGAAATTTCTGTGAAATTTCTACGAAGATATTTGCGATGGATGTATTAGAAGGTCAGATCTTTTGTTTTTCGGATGTCGAAGTTGACACGCGTCTCGGATGTCTGCGGCGAGCGGGCGGCGAGCAACATTTGCGCCAAAAATCGTTTCAAGTGCTCGTCTATCTGCTCGAAAATCGTGACCGACTGGTAACGAAAAATGAGCTGATCGATACGATTTGGAGGGAAACGGCTGTAACGGACGGCGTACTCGTCCAATGTATAAAAGAGATCCGGCACACGCTGGGCGACGACCATAACCTTCCGCTTTATATCAAGACCGTGCCAAAGGCCGGATATCGTTTTATCGGGAAAATTTCAGAGCTGCCAGAATCGGCCGTCAAATTGAGGGCGATGGATACTGTCGTCCAGACCGAAGAAGTCACCCGTATTGAAGTCGAATATGAAGACGAGGAGTTACTCGGTGCAGGCGTCTCGCACGCTCCGTTTGCCTATCAGAAAGCAAAAAATCTATTGCGAACCATTTCGATAATCGTTTTGCTGTCGGCAGTAGGCGGGTTTTCACTTTTTTATATGTCGAAATACATATCGGGACAGCAGCAGGCCAGCGCAGATATTGTATTACCAAGTACGCCCGGCAAAAAATCGCTCGCCGTGATGTATTTTGATAATAATTCTGACAATCCGGAGCTTGCCTGGCTGCGCGAAGGCCTGGCGGATATGTTGATAACGAACCTATCGCGCTCACCGAAATTAAATATACTTAGTCGCCAACAACTACAAACGCTACTGGAAAGAAACGGTTACGAAAACGCAGGGAAACTCAGCTTCGAAATAGTTTCGGACCTCGCCAAAAAAAGCCGGGCGGAATCGTTCGTCGCCGGGAGCTTTGCTTCCTCCGGAGAAGCGATCCGCCTTGATGTAAAGCTTTACGACACGCAAACCGGCGACCTAAAAGCCGTGGAAACATCAACGATCGAAAAACCGGACCTAATTTTTGCCGAGATCGATCGTCTGGCACTCAGATTGGCGAACAAATTAGATTCGATGCCATTTGAGCACGAGGATCAGGCCGGGTTGGGCCTGACAATGACCGCAAATTTGGAGGCCTATCGATACTACTCCTTAGCGGTCAACGCGGCCCAGAGCCTTCACAATAAGGAAGCTATAGACCTGCTAGAAAAGGCCGTCGCTCTTGATTCGCAGTTTGCTATGGCTCACGCGAGGATCGGATATATATATGCAGTCACGTGGGGCATCAGTGACAAGGCCAAACCGTATTTGGAAAAGGCGTTCAGCCTCTCTGATCGGCTTACTGAAAAGGACCGCTTAAGAATCGCAGCTTGGTATTCGATAGCAAATCTCGATTATCCAAACGCTATCGAATTTTATAGACAGATCATTATGAAATACCCGACCGAGACCGAATCTTATCTGCGGCTTGGCAATTTACTTAGTGGAGAAGAAGAGAACGAAGAGGCAGTAAAAGTCTTTAAGCAAGGTTTGGCAATCGATAGTGACGCGTCGCTTTTATACAATGCGCTTGGCGGTCTCTACAGCATGTTGGGCAGACACGACGACGCTATAGCAATGCACCGCCAGTATGTTGCCCTCGCTCCTAACGAACCAAACGCCCATGATAGTTTGGGATTAAGTTATCAGTGGGCCGGATTCTATCAGCAAGCCATTTATGAATATCGCCGTGCGATTGCATTAAAACCCAGTTTTGAGGTGGCTACAATCCACTTGGCAAACGCATATTTCCAGACCGGCCAGTACCGCGACGCCATCGAACTGTACAAAAAATACATATCCATTTCGCCATCTGATTTTGAACGAGCCCGCGGTTATTCGGCGATTGCGCAGGTTTATCGACGTTTGAAAAAATTCAATTTGGCGAACGAAGCCGCTCGGCAGGCAATTAAGAAAAAAGACAATTATATAGGCGAGGTTTACCTAATCGCCGTTGAGATGGGACACAAAAAAGGTGCCCGCCAACTCGAAAAGAAACTTTTTAACGGGCCGTCCGGTTCTAATCGCGGCAGACGCATTTTGTCCCGCTATAAATTTTATTTCAGAGGAATCCTTGCACTAGAGAAGAACCAGACGGATGAAGCTTTAGCAGAAATGAAGAAAGCCGTCCGGCACCTGCCGCCAACGTACGATATGGACCCCTTGGAAGACTGCCTGGCGCAGGCGTTGCTCCGACTTAACCGAATTGACGAAGCGGTCGCGGAGTATGAACGCATCTTGCGACTTAATCCTAATTACCCGCTCGCTCGATTCCACGTTGCCTTAGCTCTTGAGAAAAAAGGTCAGAATGAGAGGGCGCGCGAAAATTACAAACTTTTTCTCGAATCGTGGCGAGACGCCGACACGGACATTCCGGAAATCATCGCGGCACGGAAATCATTGAGCGAATCGTAATCAACTACTTCTTCAACCAACCAAACAACGCATTCACCGTAATATCCCGGTTGGTTTCATAGATGGCCTTTGTCAGCGGGATCGACATTGGGCAGACTTCGATACAGTTTTGAGCGTTGCCGCAATTGGTGATGCCGTCGTCGCCGAGCAGGCCGTTGAGGCGTTCGTCGGTGGTTATCTTGCCGGTCGGGTGCATGTTGAAAAGTCGTGCCTGAGCGATCGCCTGCGGGCCGATGTAGTTGTCGTCGCCGTACTGGGGACATGCTTCGAGACAGCAACCGCACGTCATGCAGCGCGAGTACTCGTAACGTTCCTGAGCGGTCTCATTTGGAATATGCGGGCCGGGGCCGAGATCGTAAGTGCCGTCGAGTTCGATCCAGGCTTCGACCTGTTTGAGATGATCGAACATCTTTGTCCGGTCGACCTTGAGATCGCGGACGTTTGGAAATTTCGACATCGGGGCCAGCGAAACCGTGTCGCTGCCGCTTGCCAGCAAAAGATCGTCGATCAATGCCGAACACGACTGGCGAACCTTGCCATCAATGACCATCGTGCAGATACCGCAAACCTGTTCGAGACAACTCATATCCCAAACCGGCGGCGTCGTTTGTTTGCCGTCGGCGGTAACGGGATTTTTGCGTATCTCCATCAACGCGGAGATGACGTTCAAATTGCGGCGATATTTAAGCTCAAATGTTTCCCAATGCGACACCGCACCCTCTTT
>JBGTCS010000248.1:0-19637 GCA_041748715.1 Pyrinomonadaceae bacterium
CCGGAATATTGCCAAACCAGGCGGTTCTGTATGATCGACGAATCCAGTCCCTCGATGTCGTCGCGTTCATAAACCAGCCAGTTCCACCAGCTTTTCTTTATATTATTGGCCAGCTCAACGCCGAGCTGTCCGTAATCCCAAGACGAGCCGAGACCGCCGTAAATATCTGAGGCCGGAAAGACAAATCCCCGCCGTTTTGACAGGGAAACAATAGTTTCAATATTTGGAGCAGACATGGTTTGGTTAATAGTAAATCGTTAATCGTAAATAGAGCCGAGGGTAAATTCTATCGCAAGCAACCCGACTCAGGTGTTGAGCGGAACGCATCGAAGTCCCAAATGTTTTTCAAAGGGCAGGAAATCGCGGTCGTTATGCAGCAACTCGTATCCACTCAAGATACAGCGGGTTGCAATTAACGTATCGATAGTTTTTTTGACAGTAAAACCAAGAGAGCGTAGCCGAATAAAATTGCGGGCTGCCTCGATAGAGACTGTCCGACCGCCAACCACGATCAGATCAAATTCGCTCAGTACTTTAAAAGCCGCGTCGAATTCTTTCTTTCTACCAAATCCATGCAGCACTTCCGTGAGAACTAAGTCGCCGACAGCTATCCGCTCGACACCAAGAATACTATGAAGTTTTGCAGTATGCGGCCCGTCGGAACCGCCAAAGTAGTCGATCCATACACTCGAATCCACCAGGATCATTTATCGAGCCTCATTACTTCGAGATCACCTTCCCAACGCAGTTTGCCCTTTAGCTTCTTGGCTTTTTCCTGCCGCTTCAGCCGCAAGAGTGTCTCCAGCCCAAGCTCGACCGCCTCACGTTTTGTTTTCAATCCGGTTATCTTTAACGTATCCTTCATCAGTCGTTCGTCAATATCTATGTTCGTTCGCATGATGTGTATAAACCTCTCCGTGAATACACATCATACTTTGCTTCAATGCAGCTGTCAATAATCCGAGAATTGCTCGCAGAAACAAAAAAGAACGAGCCCGAAGACTCGTCCTCATGTTTAGTCTAATCAATAGTTTACTGCACGACCGGCGGCATGGCTCCCGGCGGTACGATCCATAGCTCATAGGTAGTTTTTAACCGGTTGCTGCCTTTAACGATTGATATTCGTCTCGGGTCAAACCCCCGCGTTTTCACCATATAATCGAGCGCTCTTTTCGAGAGCCGGTCATAGGTATTTCGCGTTAAGCTGGCCCGATCTGTTCCCGGATATATAATCACATAAAGTTGGGCGTCAGGCGTGTTCTGGGCCTGAATCACGCAGTTGTCGAAACGGGCTTTATCGTCATCGGGCGATTTAGCTTCAAATTCGTCACAGCGGAATGGCTGCGGCTGCTCGACGGGTGGAATTGGCACAACCTGAGTCGGAACCGAAATTACCTGCCGGCATTTGCCGTCATAAACATCGTCGTTAACGTCAAGAACAGCGTCAATTGTACGTCCGCCCATTCCCATCGAATCAATCGTGATTGATTTCGTTCCGAGACCGCTCGTCACTCTGACGTTGCCGGGTGAAACCTTCCATGCGTAACGGATAGGAACCGGCGCGGTACCGGAATTTATCGCAACAAAAGTAACAAGATCGCCTTCCGTAATGCTATCCGGGCCCTCAAGATGAAACCGGTATGGACATGGCGTCGAAATGGTTTCGCGAACTATTTTGAGACAGATACAGTGTTTCTGATCGCGGCGAATCTCGATCTCGTCAACCCAGACTTTGCCGTCAGGGCCGGTAACCTCGACAGTGTGAAAACCGGGCGTCAAATAAAATTCAGCTCCGACGCCGACACCGCTGTCACCGACATATTGTCCATCGATTTTAACCGGATACGAAGTTTCAGTTGTTCTCACGCTGAGTGTTCCGGTATTTTTCGGGCGCTTAGTCCGGTCGTCCATGCTATTGGCCAACGCTGACGAAACGCCAAGGGTCACGACCAGCCCGATGACAAATAAAAAATTATATCTGTTTACTCGCATTTTCATTTCCTCTTAAGTAACTCGTGCCGGTGTTTCCGGACTTTATCTATATCTGTCTATGATGCAAAAGTTAATCAACGTGCCCCGTAAGATTTATCGTCATCATACATTATTTTTCACTGATATCATTATCCTTACTGCCTTTCCAACCAAGTTTGCGTCTCGCAGCCATGCCGATAGAGGCCAAACCCGTTCCAAAGAGCAGAATAGTCACAGGTTCAGGGACCGGCGTAGGTGGCGTCGGCGGCGGCGTTGGTGGCGGCGGCGGCGGCGGCGGCGTAGGCGTCATGCCGGGTGGCGTCGGTGTTGGAGTTGGTGTCGGCGTAGGCGGCTTGCCTTTCGGAATAAAACATCCATTGGCAATAACCTGCGAACCTGTCATCCCCTCGCCGAAAGTTGCCGTGAGATTTTTCGAATAGGTAACTCCTTTATACACAAATACCGGTATAATATCTCCGCCCAACCCGTTGCCAGTTTGGTCGTGGTCCAAATGTCCCTTTACAACACCTTCGACATTGGGTGAAATCCTCACGTAAGGATTAGATGCGGATCCAGTTCGGTGACAGATTGTGACGTGGTAACCAGCATTTGGACTTTGTGCCATTACCGAATTGGACTCATCTGGCCACAACATACCCAGCATAGCTGCCGCGAACATTGTCATCCCAAAAAATCGAGTTCGATTAGATATAAATTTCATCATGAATTGCACCTTCAACATCTGGATGTACTATCTTTTATTTGCGGGATCCAAGACATCGCAGTCAAACAAAAAGTTTAGCGGCTTCGGTGCTAAAATCGCATCAGAAGCCGTTTTACTAAACTACTTCTTCCCTTCTTCTTCGACATCCTTTTTACCAAACCTACGTCTTGCTGCCATACCAACGGACGCAAGGCCGGTTCCGAAGAGCAAAATGGTCACTGGCTCAGGCACCGGTTCCGGCGGCGTCGGCGTCGGGGTCATAGGCGGCGGCGTTGGCGTCGGAGTCATTGGCGGCGTTGGTGTCGGCGTCATCGGCGGCGTTGGCGTCGGCGTCATATTGGGCACGGTCGCGGTAGGTGTCGGTGTCGGCGTATCCTTTTTACGTTTGATCAAGATAAACGCGATCGGAATGGCTGCCAAACCGAGCAATGCCCATTTTGGAAATCCTCGCCGTTCGCTGATCACTTCTTCGCAATCACAAACGTCGTCTGTGACGATCTCGGTCCTGGTCTCGGTTATGACCCGGCCATCCTGAGGCACACTGCCTTTCTTTTTCTTATCGTCTTCATCGTTTACTCCGATCAAAAACGTATAGTCGTCCACAACACGAAGTCGCGAGAACGAGCCGGTCTCGGCTTTGCCGGGCTTCGCATTTATAATCTGAACTATCTGATCAAAATGGACTGGAGCCGCGTCTATTCTTGTAAAGCCCGCCAAAATGGAGGCCATGCAGATGGCTGAAAGGAATCCTCTTAAGTTTACAATTTTCATGTCTGTACCCTGACTGATAGATAAATCCAGCGAAAACGGCAATGTTTTCACAGTTCGGTTGGCACTCACTGTTGAAATGATTTTTGGGGCAGTGTGCAAAATATACCAAAAAGATAGATGAATTGCACGTGATCCATTCCCAAAATTCCCCGTTTTCGTCTATTCGAAAGGAAAAAATGCCTAATCGAGCATAATCTCCAGAAAATAAACGACTTTTCAAAACTTTTTTGCTCACCGGCAATGAAAAAAGAAAACCGGCTACCACAAGATAGTGGTAACCGGTCTCAGATTCCCAAAAAGGTATTATTTTTTCAAAAGTTTAATCGCCCTCAGGAGCAGCTTTAGCCTGCTCTTCAGCCAAAATAGCCTTTCTTGAAAGTTTTACTTTATTTCCCTCTTTACCTATGCACTTGACGAGAATTTGCTGTCCTTCTTTGAGCTCGTCTCTGACGTCGCGGACACGGCGGTCTGAAATCTCTGAAATATGGAGCAGCCCGTCAAGACCGGGCATGATCTCAACAAAAGCTCCAAAATCGACGATCCGGGAAACGGTACCCATGTATGTTTCGCCGATCTCGGCTTCGGCTGTCAGGGATTTGATACGAGCAACCGCAAGCTGTGCGGCCTCGCCATCGGCGGTCGCGATCAGAACAGTTCCGTCATCCGAAATGTCGATCTTCGCTCCGGTTTCCTCAGTGATCGCCCGGATCATTTTACCGCCCGGCCCGATCACATCGCGTATCTTATCCGGCGAGATCATAAGTGTTATGATCCGCGGTGCAAATTCTGAAAGCTCCTCACGCGGCTGAGCAATGGCTTTATTCATCACATCCAGAATATGAAGCCGGCCATTTTTTGCCTGTTCCAAAGCTTCCTGCAGGATCATGGCGTTGATGCCACCGACCTTGATATCCATTTGCAGGGCAGTGATACCGTCAGCGGTTCCCGTTACCTTAAAGTCCATATCGCCGTAATGATCTTCGGCTCCGGCTATGTCTGAGAGGATCGCATAACGATTGCCTTCCATGACAAGCCCCATAGCCACACCTGCGACCGGTTTCTTGATTGGCACACCGGCGTCCATCAAACTCAGGATACCGCCGCAGACGGTCGCCATAGACGAGGAACCATTAGACTCTGTAATGTCAGAGACGATTCGGATCGTATAGGGAAAATCTGCATCATCGGGCAAAACCGATTGAATGGCCCGCCGGGCTAAATTACCATGACCGACCTCGCGTCTCGAGGTACTGCCAAATCTGCCGGTCTCGCCGACAGAATATGGCGGAAAATTATAATGGAGCAGAAAGCGGCGTTTAACTTCGCCTTTTTCGATATCATCCATGTTCTGCTCGTCCATTTTGGTGCCGAGCGTCGTTGTTACGATAGCCTGCGTTTCACCACGGGTGAATAATGCCGAACCGTGGACTCGCGGCAGCCAGCCTACTTCGCAGTTGATCGGACGGATCTCAGAGAATCGACGTCCGTCGGGGCGTCGTTTATTGCCGAGCATATCTTCGCGGAACATCTTTTCTTTGAGATGTCCAAACACCTTGCCTGCCATTGCTCTCTTCGCAGGGTCATCTTCAGGATAACTATCGACGACCTCTTTTTTGAGAGCATCGAGTCCCGCATAAACTTCGATCTTATCGCGTCCGGTTGAATCAAGAGCTTTGCGAAGTTTGGCCGAATACTTCTTGTCAATTTCGGCGACGAGCTTCTCATCCAAAGGTGCGGGGACAAAATCGCGCTTCTTGATATTGAGAGCCTTACCCAGTTCTTTCTGCCATAAGCAAAGCCGCTTGATCTCGCGGTGTGCAAGCATCAGGGCCTCGACCATGATCGTTTCCGAAACCTCCTCGGCTTCGCACTCAACCATACCGATAGCTTCTTCGGTTCCCGCTACGATAAGGTTCAATTCAGATTCGCGGCGTTCATCAAAAGTGGGATTTATAAGATATTTCCCGTCGATCAGGCCGATTCGAACACCCGAGATCGGATTTTCGAATGGAATATCCGAAAGGAACAATGCGCATGATGCACCGGTAATCGCGATCACATCCGGATCGTTTTCGCCGTCCGAAGAGATAACCGACGCTACGATCTGAGTTTCAAATCTGTAACCGTCCGCAAATAAAGGCCGTACCGGACGGTCGATCATTCGACATGTCAAAACTTCCTTTTCACTCGGCCGTCCCTCGCGACGAAAATAGTTCCCTGGGATACGCCCGGCCGAGAATGAATTTTCACGATACTCGACCGTGAGTGGAAAAAAATCGAGCCCTTCGCGGGCCGTGTGTGCACTAACCGCTGCAACGAGCAGCATCGTGTCTCCGTAACGTATTACGACCGAACCATCGGCCTGCTTGGCAACCTTGCCAGTCTCTACTATCAGATCAAGATTTCCCAGCTTGATCGATTCGCTTAAATATTTTTTTGTCATTCGTTTTTCCTCTAAAAAACAAAGACGAAAGGTACTGTGCCGTGAAGCCCTTTCGTCTTTGAAAAATTACTAATTGTGATATTGACCTTCCTTTGTCCGGGGGCGTAATTTACTGTCACGTTCAGCAACCACCGGCAAATTCTTCGCGAAGATCTCTTTTACTTTCAGGCCCGAAGTGGCCAAATTCAAGTAAAAAGGCAAAAGTAAAAAGTAAAAACAAGAAATTTTTGCCTTTTGCCTTTTTACTTATCTTCTCAATCCTAATTTCTTGATGATCTCGTGGTATTCGTTAATATTTCGCCGCTTGAGATAATCAAGCAGTTTTCTACGACGAGAGACTAACTGAAGCAATCCGCGTCTCGAATTATTATCCTTTTTGTGAATTTTGAAATGCGCGGTCAATTCTGTAATACGCTGCGAGAGCAACGCGATCTGTACCTGGGACGAACCGGTGTCCGAACCGTGGGTCTTAAAGTCGCCTACTATCTGTTCTTTTAATTCTTTTACTGTCGACATAATATCTTGCTTAACTAGCCTCTCCTGTTGTTCGCAGTAACTCCGTAAACATGTACGGTAACCACGAAAATTTATTTTCTAAACCATTAACAACTACTGTGAATTGTTTCTATAAATCTAACACGTCAAAGCACTAAACGGCAATCGCCTAGTACTTAAACTCCTCCATAAACTTTGTCGAAAATTCACCTTTTCTAAACTTTTCATCCGCCATTATCTTCTGGTGAAGCGGTATCGTCGTTTTGATTCCTTCGACGACCATCATGTCCAAAGCCCGCTGCATTCTGGCGATCGCCAATTCCCGGGTTCTAGCATGAACTATCAGCTTAGCAATCATCGAATCGTAGTACGGCGGCACAACATATCCCGGATAAACTGCGGTATCAACCCTTACTCCCGGACCGCCCGGAATATTGAACGCCGTAATTTTGCCCGGACTCGGTGTGAATTTTACCGGATCCTCAGCATTGATCCGGCACTCAATCGAATGCCCGACGATCTGCACCTCGTCCTGCGTATAGCTGATCACTTCGCCGGTCGCGATCCGTATCTGATTTCGCACGATGTCGGCGAGCGTTACCATCTCGGTCACGGGATGCTCGACCTGAATACGGGTATTCATCTCCATGAAATAAAAGCTGCCATCCTCATCAAGAAGGAATTCAAAGGTGCCGGCACTTGAATAGCCTATTTCCTGACAGGCTTTTACGGCAACCGCGCCCATTTTGTCGCGGAGTTCCGGTGAAATAACCGGTGACGGAGCTTCCTCGAGAAGCTTCTGATGTCGACGCTGAATGGTACATTCACGTTCACCCAAATGGATCACGTTACCGTGCTCATCCGCGAGAACCTGAATTTCAATATGCCGCGGCCGCTCAATATAGCGTTCGATGTAAACCGATCCGTTTTTGAATGCAGCAAGCGCCTCGGTCTGTGCCATCTCGAGATTTGTCTCAAGTTCTTGTTCCGAACGAACGATCCGCATTCCGCGTCCGCCACCGCCGGCGGCCGCCTTAATAATAACAGGAAAGCCTATCTCCCGGATCAGGGCACGAGCTTCGTCAGGCGATTCGATCGGTTCGGTGCTTCCCGGAAGGATCGGCACGCCCGCAGCGGTCATAGTGCGTCGAGCCTCGACCTTGTCACCCATCATCGCAATGACATCCGGTCGGGGGCCGATAAATTTGATATTGCAATCTTCGCAGATCTTAGCAAAGGTAGCCGATTCAGCCAAAAACCCATATCCGGGATGTATGGCGTCGACATTGGTGATCTCGGCGGCGCTGATGATCGACGGAATATTCAGATAGCTTTCGGCCGACGGTGCTCGTCCAATACAGAGAGCTTCGTCAGCATATCGGACATGCAAAGCTTCCCGGTCGGCCTCGGAATGTACGGCAACGGTTTTAATTCCCATTTCCTTACACGTCCAGATTATCCGGATCGCTATCTCGCCTCGATTTGCTATCAGAATTTTGCGAATTTCCCGCATAAAAAGTTTTAGCCACGACTTACACCAATCACACGAATCAAAAATTAAATTTAATCCGTTTATTCGTGTTAATCGTGGCTGATATTATTATTTCCGTATTCCAAACAGCGGCTGACCATATTCGACAGGCTGGCCGTTCTCAACGTAAATCTTTACAACCTCGCCCGAAACCTCGGCTTGAATCTCGTTCATCAGTTTCATCGCCTCGACGATGCAAACGGTCGTGTCCGCCGATACTTTACTGCCTATTCCCACATAAGGCTCTTTGTCGGGCCCCGGGGATCGATAGACAGTTCCAACGATGGGCGACGTGATCTTGAATAAACCGGCATCTTCGTCCACGGCAGGTGCCGGTTCCGCTATCGCAACCGACGGATTTGCAACAATATGTGAGGTCGAAGCTGGTGGGGCGACCGGTGTGGCCGCTTGAGCTAGAGGGGCTCCGCTCATTTTGCTGAGGCGAACCCGGATATTCTCATTTTCAAACTCAAAGTCTGTAAAACCGTGCTCAATAACGAGATCCGCAAGTTCACGAAGTTCGCCCATATTCAGCGAAGGGTCTATCGTTTGTTTTCGCTTTTTTGAGTCGTTAGAGCTTTTCTTTTCTACTACCATTGGCTCTTCCGTTGCTTTTGCTGATCCTGTATTCTCGCTCATTTTGCCTTACCTCCGGACGAATTAAGCTTTTGCGGCTAATTCACGCGGGTTATCAACAAGTTCGATCACAGCCATTTCGGCGTTATCACCCTGTCGGTGGCCGAGTTTGATAATTCGTGTATATCCGCCGTTACGGTCCTTGTAGCGAACACCCAGTTCTGTAAACAGACGCTGTACGGCCTTTACGCCCGCAGTTCTCACGATCGGCTCTTTAGCCTCGCCCTTTTTACCGCGAAAACGGCTCTGTTCAGCTTTGAAAGTACTGTTTCCAGCATGGAAATAGCTTGCGGCCTGACGCCTTAGGTGTACCCCTCGCAGAACTGCGTCGTCCCCCGTCAAATTCTCGGCTTTACGGGCCAGCGTGATCGCCTTTTCGATGAACGGACGTAGTTCTTTTGCTTTGGGAACGGTGGTCACGATGTGTTCTTTCTCGGCATTGATCAACGAAGTCGCCAGATTCCTCAGCATCGACATACGATGTTCGGTCGTGCGTCCCAATTTACGATGTGCTTTTAAATGTCTCATTTCTTTAGTGGCCAGTGTCCGGTGGTCAGTTGCCAGTTGCTTTTACCGCCAACTGCCGCTGCCAACTGCCAACTGACTTTAGTCCTTTAGTCCAGATCTCGTCCGCCCGATCCCGGGATCGGGTTCCCCTGTTCGTCAAAATCCATTCCAAAATCAAGTCCCATGCCGTGAAGCATATCTTTGATTTCGGTCAGCGATTTTTTGCCAAAATTCTTTGTGTGAAGCATGTCCTTTTCGCTGCGGCGGATCAGATCGCGGATCGAGCGAATATCGGCATTCTTGAGGCAGTTATACGAACGAACCGAAAGCTCCAATTCATCAACTGATTTGTCGAGCAAATCGTTTCGCATTAGCGGAGGACGCGCGATGTCCTCGTATTTATACTCTTCTTCTTCCTCTTCGAAATTGACAAAGATCGACATGTGGTCTTTGACCAATTTTGCCGCCAAACCAATCGAATCTTCCGGTTTGACCGAACCGTTGGTCCAGACTTCGAGGGTCAATCTGTCAAATTCAGTATTCGAACCCTGACGGGTTTGATCGACATTGTAGTTGACCTTTTTGATCGGCGTGTGAACTGAATCAATCGGGATATAACCCACCGAGAGATCTTCGTCGTTATTGAATTCCGCCGATACATAGCCACGGCCCTGCTTCAAACGCATTTCAATATTTAGCGAGCCGCCGGAGCTGATCGTGGCAATATGAATGTCCGAATCAAGGATCTCGACTTCGCCGTCTGTTTCTATATCGGCGCTCGTAACGATACCTGCTCCTTTTTTGCTGATCGACAGAGTCTTAGGGCCGCTGCCGTGGAGCGTGATCGGAACCTGCTTGAGATTAAGTATTACGTCCGTCGCGTCCTCTACAACTCCTTTTATCGATGAGAATTCGTGTTCCACACCCTCGATCTTGACGGCTGTGATCGCCGCTCCTTCGATCGACGACAAAAGAGCACGCCGAATTGAATTACCAACTGTCGTACCAAAGCCGCGTTCGAATGGAGCTGCATGAAATTTACCGTAGCGATCCGTTAACGTTTCTGTTTCGACGTTAAGACGGCTCGGCATTTGGAAATCTGTCCAATTATTGCTCTGTGTCATATTTTTATTTTAAAAGCTCTGCGAGTCCGCCGAACCTCCCCTTTTTGAGTTACCCATTAACTCTGAAATCGGGACAATTCAGCGAACTCTGTTAACTATTTACTGTAAAGCTCGACGATCAACTGTTCGTTAATATTCGCGTCAATATCCTGGCGGTTCGGCATTGTCGAAACAACAATACTCAGGTCTTTACCGTCAATGCTGAGCCATTGGGGCCGTCCGCGGCCACCGGCTGTCTGCCAGGCACCTTCGACATGAACATTTTTATGAGTTGCTTCTTTCACCGCAACGACATCTCCGGCTTTTACCTGAAACGAAGGAATATTAACCTTTTTTCCGTTGACAGTTACGTGTCCGTGATTGACAAGCTGACGGGCCTGACGGCGTGAAGTCGAAAACCCTGAGCGGTAAACGACATTATCGAGACGGCGTTCAAGCATGAATAGTAAGTTTTCGCCGGTAACGCCTTTCTGACGACGAGCTTTTTCGAAATAATTTCGAAACTGCTTTTCGAGTACGAAGTAGATACGCTTTACCTTCTGCTTTTCCCGAAGCTGCTCGCCATAACCGGCAAGCATTTTGCGTCGGGCCGCACCGTGTTGTCCCGGCGGGTTGGTTCCACGTTTTTCAATTGAACATGAGGGCTTAAAACATCGATCGCCCTTCAAAAATAATTTTGCACCTTCGCGACGGCAAAGTCTGCACACCGCATCTCTATATCTAGCCATTGTTTAAATCTGCCTCCGTAAATCTAACGGAAAAGTTTACGGGCCTCGGCCCTTCATCCTTTCGATAGTTAAAAAAATAAATTCTCAAACGCGTCGGCGTTTTGGCGGTCGACACCCGTTATGCGGGATCGGCGTGGTATCGCGGATCGATGTCACGCGGATGCCCGCCTGATTGATCGCACGAATTGCCGATTCGCGGCCGCCGCCCGGCCCTTTGACCCGAACTTCGACTTCACGCATACCGGCGTCGAGTGCCTTACGGGCAACCTCTGACGCAGCCTGCTGTGCCGCAAACGGAGTTCCCTTACGCGAACCGCGAAAACCGCGAGCTCCGGACGAAGACTGAGCCACCAAATTTCCCTGAGTGTCGGTGATCGAGATAAGCGTGTTGTTAAACGACGCCGCAATATGAACGATACCGACCGGTATATTTTTCTTCTCTTTCTTCTTAAAAGTTTTCTTTTTTGCTGCTACTTTTGCCATATATTCGGTGAGCAGTAAGCAGTTAGCGGTAGGCAGATTCCTGCCCACAGCTCAACGCTCACTTTCCTATTACTTCTTACCTGGTGCCTTCTTCTTAGCCACAGCCGCTTTACGCGGACCTTTTCTCGTGCGGGCGTTTGTGCTCGTTCGCTGACCACGCACAGGCAAGCTGCGACGATGTCTCAGACCGCGATAACAACCAATATCCATCAATCGCTTGATATCCATCTGGACGCGTTTTCTAAGATCACCCTCGACATCGCCTTCGGTATCAAGGATCGTTCTGATCTTGTTTAATTCGTCTTCGCTAAGATCTTTAATCTTGGCGTCGATGCCGATCCCTGCTTCGCCGAGGATCGCAGTCGCGCGCGATTTGCCTACACCGTAGATGTAGGTCATGCCTATCTGTGCCCTTTTATTGGGCGGTAAATCAACTCCTGCTATACGAGCCATAAATTCTCCTAAAAATTACCCTTGGCGTTGCTTGTGCTTCGGATTCTCACAAATTACACGCACAATTCCCTTGCGGTGAATCACCTTGCACTTATCGCACATTTTTTTTACTGAAGGTCGAACTTTCATCTCTTTCACCTGTCCTATTTATCGCGATATTTATTCGTCAGCGTTTGAGTACCAGTGGCGGAAATTCAAACAAAACCCTATCGCCCGGTTACGAATAATCCTATTCGCCTTTCTAACAAATCACGCGTTCAAAACTCATAGCTTCGGCACGGTCTCAGCCGCCCCTGACGCATCAATTTCGAGTTACGCCTACTACCAACCTGCTGATTAGTTGGACAAACCGTTAATGTTAACCGCTTAATTCTATATTTTCAAGTCACGCCGACACACTTTCCGCATTTGACGTCTGTCGCAGCCGTTTTTGCTCCTTTGTCAGAGTCAGAATTTCCGGCCCATCCGCCGTAACCGCAAGCGTATGTTCCGCGTGTGCCGACGGTTTTCCATCAAGCGTCACAACAGTCCATTTATCATCGAGAGTACGCGTTTCATGAGTGCCTAGATTTAACATCGGCTCGATCGCGAAACAATAGCCGGCACGAATTCGGTCCTTGGTTCCCTGGCGACCGTAATTTGGGATCTGCGGTGATTCATGCATCGCACGTCCGATTCCGTGGCCGGTATAATCGCGGACAATTCCGTAACCAAATTTTTCGGCGTGCTGCTGTACTGCCCAACCAATGTCTCCGACCCGGTTATTAACTCTGCAAGCCTGAATGCCAAACTCCAAGCATTCCTCCGTCACGCGAATAAGTTGTTTTAATTCGTCTGTTATTTCGCCAACGGGGACTGTCATCGCCGTGTCGCCGACAAACCCGTGAAAGGTCGCCGCCATATCCAGAGAAACGATATCCCCATCTTTCAAAGGCGTCTTTTTCGAGAATCCGTGCACGATCTCATCGTTGACTGATGCACAAATTGCGTATGGAAATCCGTGATAGCCGATAAACGTCGGAATTGCTCCCGCATCACGCATCATCTTTTCCGCCGCACCGTTTAGATCCATGGTCGAAATCCCCGGTTCAACCATTGCGCGAAGAGCCTCTCTGACCTCGGCGATCAATTCACCGACGGCTCGCATTTTATCAAGGTCTTTTGCGGATTTCGCAATGATCATTCTTTTTCCAAAAAGTCCGAGGATGGCCCTAAATAAGCTCATTCAATTCGCTAAATATTTCGCCGATATCGCGGGTTCCGTCAATTTTTGTCAGACGGCCCGAGCGTTCGTAATAATCGAGCAGCGGTTTGGTCAATTCGTCGTATGTTTCGAGACGAACGCGAACCTTATCTTCAGAATCATCCGCACGATGTTCAAGCTGCGTTTCCGGGTGTTCGTCGCAAAATCCGTCAAGCGTAGGCGGTTTCGAATAGATATTATAGATCTCACCGCAAACCGGGCAGCTTCGCCGACCTGTCAATCGTTTTAACAATTCATCGCGAGGCACGTCAACTTCGACCGCCTGTATATCTTTGCCCTGCTCGGCAGCGAGCTGCTCGAGCTGTTCGGCCTGCACCGCCGTCCTCGGATAACCGTCAAGGACAAATGTTCCTTCCGCGTCCGGCTTTGACGTTCGTTCGCGGACGATCTGAAAAGTGAGTTCATCGGAAATAAGCTTTCCAGATGCCATGATCGACTGAACCTCTTTAGCAAGCGGAGTGTCAAGCGTTTTCATCTCGCGAAACATATCGCCCGTCGAGATCTGCGGTATCTGGCGGCGGTCCTCTAACAATCTCGCCTGCGTCCCTTTCCCGGCACCCGGTGCCCCTATCAAAACAACGATCTTACTCATATCTTCTAACCGCAAAGACGCCGAAACGCAGGAGAAAGAAACTTTTAAGAAAATCACCGATCGACGGCTTTCATCCCAAAAGATCCCCGCGTCCCTGCGTCTCTGCGGTTCAACTTTTCAACTTCGGCGACCGCGTAATCGCGAACCCGCACCGAGAAATCCCTCGTAGTTACGCATAACCAACTGAGCCTCGATCTGCGAGACCGTATCCATCGCGACGCCGACTAAAATCAGGAGCGACGTTCCGCCAAAGAAAAACTGGTAACCCAGTCCTGTCGGTATCCAACTCAGTCCCGGGGTGGCCGTTAAGAAATTATCTACAGACGTTCCGATAAACGGCAGCCGGGCAACCTTAAACCCGCTCAAAAGCAACTGAGGTGCAAACGCGACAAACGCCAAATACAAGGCACCAACCGTCGTCAGTCTGGTCAGGATCCCATTTAGATAATCAGCAGTCGGAGCACCCGGACGAATCCCGGCGATAAACCCCCCGTGTTTTCTCAGATTATCGGCAACTTCGTCAGTATTAAATATGATCGTTATATAAAAGAACGTGAATATCACGATCAACGATATAAAGACGACCTCGTAATACGGGTCCCCACCGTGAAACTGCTGGAAAAAAGCGTACACCTTTGACCATGTGGAAGTTGGATTATTCGGGTCGGACGGAAATGCCGAAAACAGCGTCTGCGGCATTGCCAAAACTGACGAGGCAAAGATAACCGGAATAACGCCGCCCATGTTGATTTTGAGCGGCAGACTAGTTTCCTGGCCACGGAATGTTTGCGTGCCGACACGGCGGCTCGCATAACTTATGGCAATGTTTCGTCGTGCCGATTCTACATAAACGATCAATGCGATCAACGCGACCATTACAACGATCAGAAATACAACGCCAAGTGTCTCCATCGGATCGCCGCCGCTTACACGGCCCGCGAGCTGCTGAATTCCGCTGGGTAGCCCAATTACGATTCCGGCAAAGATCAAAAGTGAAATGCCGTTACCCACGCCGCGTTCGGTAATCTGCTCACCGAGCCACATAACAAATACAGTACCCGTGGTTAGCGTTACCACGATCATTGCTGTCGCCCACCATGTTTCCGCAATTATCTGATTACGACTGAGCCACGTAGCTACAAAAAATGTCTGAACGGCACAAAGCACAACGGTCGAATACCGCGTCCATTGGTTCATCTTTTGTCGCCCAACCTCGCCCTCCTGCTGAATTTTTTTTATTGCCGGCGAGAGAGTCGGCATAAGCTGCATGATGATCGACGCCGTAATATACGGGGTGACACCAAGAGCGAATACCGAGATTGTACGGAAATTACCACCGGAGAATAGGTCGAGGACCCCAAGAAGCGTACCCGCAACCTCACCCCAAACCCTTTCCAATTGAACGCTGTTGATGCCCGGTGCCTGAACATGGGCACCCAAACGGTAAATTGCCAATAACCCGAGCGTAAAGAGGATCCGGGTCCTCAGCTCAGGTATCTTGAACATGTTTTGTACGGCGCCAAAAAACTTCTCCATATTATCCTTTTCTTGCTCCGCCGTCTTAAGTTACGCAAAAGTGGGGCAACTCGTTACGGCTAAGCCTGCTAAAACAGGAACTCCGAATTAATATTCTATTCAGCCGCAGCGGCCTTTGTCTTGACGATAACCGTTGCGGTTCCTCCGGCCTTTTCGATCTTTTCTTTTGCCGTCTTGGTAAATCGGTGTGCCGAGATATTCAACGCTTTGGTAACGTCACCGGTTCCGAGTATTACAAGATCGTGCTTCGCTTTTTTGATCAAACCGCGTTCGTGAAGCATTTCAGGAGTGACCTCGCTGCCGGCTTCAAAATTTTCTTCGATCTTGCCGAGGCTGATCTCGATCCATTCTTTCTTAAAGATATTTGTAAAACCGCGTTTTGGCAGACGACGCTGCAAAGGCATCTGACCGCCTTCAAAACCCGCACGGCTGCTGTAGCCTGAGCGCGATTTCTGCCCCTTATGTCCACGTCCTGCAGTTTTGCCAAGACCCGAGCCCGGGCCGCGACCGACGCGTTTCTTTTTGTGCGTCGATCCCTTTGCGGGTTTTAAATTATTAAGTGATAAAGCCATCTTCTTTTCCTCTACGCGGAACTAATTAATCAACAATTCTAAGCAAATGCGGTATCTTTGCCACAATGCCACGTGCCGCTGCCGAATCCGGACGAACAACCGTTTGATTGAGCTTGGTGATACCGAGGCTCTTAACGATCTCTTTCTGTTTTTTTGCGTATCCGATCATGCTCCGGTAATACTGGATCTTGATCTGTCCGCTTTCTGATTTCTCTTCTTTCTTTGCCATGATCTTTTTAATAGAGAAACGACGTAAAACGTCTCTCGCTTTTAATAGGGTAACTGCCCCTGAGCAGATCCCAATTCTTAAACTATTTCTTCAAGCTGTTTACCGCGAAGCCTTGCGACATCGATCGGATCTTTCATCCTCAGTAAACCGTTAAATGTTGCTCTGATAACGTTGTGCGGGTTGGTCGTTCCCAGGATCTTGGTGCGAACGTTGTGAACGCCAAGCGACTGTAGGATAGCTCGAACAGCTCCGCCGGCAATAACACCAGTACCTTCAGCAGCCGGTTTTAACAAAACCCGTCCGGCACCATATTCGCCGATCATCTGATGCGGCAGCGTGCCGTCGATCAGAGGGACGCGAATAAGGTTGTTTTTTGCTGCCTCGACCGCTTTCTTGATCGCATTCGGAACTTCTTTAGCCTTGCCCGTGCCAAAACCAACGTGTCCGGCCTCGTCGCCGACAACCACAAGTGCCGCAAAAGACATATTTTTACCTCCCTTAACGACCTTGGTCACTCGATTGATCGAAATGAGCTGGTCCTTAAGAAGCAATCCACCCGGCGAAATTCTTTGTTTATTCTTCATTGTTACTTCCCTGCTTAGCTTCTTTTGCAGCCGATTCGTGCTTATTCAGACCCGCTTCCCGACTTGCGTCCAGAAGAGCTTTTACACGTCCGTGATAGAGATATCCGCCGCGATCAAAGACAACCGTCGAAATACCTGCCTTCTGAGCACGCTCGGCAATTGCCTTACCGATGGTTTTCGCCGCTTCGATATTTCCGCCGCTCTTACCCGCAAGGGCCTTCTCGGTGGTTGACGCGGTGGCCAGTGTCTTTCCGCTCTTGTCATCGATAACCTGAGCGTAAATGTGATTGAGACTGCGAAAAACAGCGAGTCGCGGACGTTCGGATGAACCCTGAACTTTCTTACGAATACGGCTGTGAACGCCTTGCCGAATATCTGCTCTACTTTTCTGTGCCATAATTTTAGTTATTCGTGAATCGCGAATCGTGTTCCATTCTATTCACGATTCACAATTTACTATTTACCGGTCTTACCGGGTTTCAATTTATATAATCTATCCGAATAACGGACGCCCTTGCCTTTATATGCATCAGGTTTTCTCAGACGGTGTAATTCCGCCGCTACCTGACCAAGTTTCTGCTTATCGATACCGCTGAGCGTGATGGTCGTCTGATACTGATTGATCGACGTTTTTGCACCAACACGTTCCGCCTTGGCCTCAATTCCGGTTGGCAGAGGGTATTCGATAGGATGTGAATATCCCAGCGAGAATACGATCTTATTTGCCTGCACATCGGCCTTGTAACCGACGCCGACGATATCCATCGAGACGCTAAATCCTTCGGTAACACCAACCACTGCATTATTTGCCAATGCACGGGCCAGACCATGAAATGCCGCCAGATCTTCACTCGACCGCTCAGCAGTCAACGTACCGTCTTCCTGCTTAAATGATACCCCGGTCGGGATCGGCGTTGTAAGCGTACCTTTCGGCCCCTTTACTTCGATATCCGACGCATTGATCGTCACGGTGACTCCAGACGGTATCGTTATCGGTTTTTTTCCTACTCTTGACATAATAACCTCAGTTATCAGTTGTCGGTGGTCGGCTGTCAGTCGGATTTACCAAAAACTGACAACTGGCTACGGACAACTGCTCAATAAATCTCTGCTAAAATCTCGCCGCCGACATGTTCGAGTCTGGCACGCTTTCCGCTCATCAGCCCTTTTGACGTCGAAACAATATTCACGCCATAGCCGCCGAGAACCTTGGGAATGTCGCCGGAGCCGACGTAAACTCGGCGGCCGGGACGGGAAACCCTGGAAAGATGCGTGATCGATGATGTACCTTTCGCATCGTACCGCAGAAAAACGCGGATAACGTATTTAACGCCTTCACCTTTGGTCGAAAAACTATTGATATAGCCTTCTTCCTTAAGGATTCTTGCCACTTCCATCTTCAGCTTTGAGCCCGGGATATCCACGCGGGTGTGGTTCGCTGCAATCGCATTGCGAATCCGCGTAAGCATATCGGCTATTGGATCTGTCATTCTATTTACTCCGTAAATTGATCTTTGATCTTTGATTTTTGATCTTTGGTCTTTGTTTCAGTCTTCTAAAATCAAATGTCCAAGGTCAAAGATCGTTCATTCTTACCAACTGGACTTAACCACGCCCGGGATCTGGCCTTCTAGGGCCAGGCTACGCAGTGCGATCCGGGAAACACCAAATTTTCTAAGGAATCCGCGTGAACGCCCTGATTGCGAACAACGGTTCCGGACACGCGAAGGGCTTGCATCGCGGGGCATCTTTTGAAGCTTGATCACCGCCGCATCAACCTCTTCAGGGGTCGATCTCGGGTTATTAATGATCTTTTTGGCCTCGGCACGGCGTTCAGCATAAAGCTTAACCGTTTCCTTACGCATCTCGTTCTTAACTACTTTGCTAATCTTTGCCATATCTTTGAATCTGCAACTACGGTTTGAAAGGCATTCCCATTGCTTTTAAGAGCGAGCGAGCCTGTTCGTCGTTTTTAGCCGTTGTGACTATCGAAATATTCATGCCGCGGGTCTTCTCGACCTTGTTAAAATCGATCTCCGGAAAGATCAACTGTTCGCGTACACCAAGAGTATAATTTCCGCGTCCGTCGAATGCCTTGCCCGAAATACCGCGAAAATCGCGAACACGAGGTAAAGCAACCGAGATCAAACGGTCAAGAAATTCGTACATCCGGCTGCCGCGAAGCGTGACCATCGTACCGATCGCCATACCCTGACGGAGCTTAAAAGCAGCAATAGATTTCTTTGCCTTTGTAACGACGGGTTTTTGTCCGGTCACAGCTTTCAATTCCTCAGTCGCTATGTCGAGGATCTTGGCATTTGAACTTGCTTCGCCAAGGCCCATATTCACGACGATCTTTTCGATCTTCGGGATCGCCATCGGGTTTTTGATCTCAAACTCCTTTGCTAACGCCGGAGCGATCTCACTTTTATATTTTTCTCTTAACCTGGCCATTTTCCTTGCCTTCCTTTTGTTTGGGTCTCGCCCTTAGGCGTTTCCAAACGATTAAACTATTTTGAATCTTCCTGAGCCGCAGCTTCGTCATCGACCGTTTTCTTTTCGCGTTTGTACGAAATATGTTCCGGAAAAGCCTTGCCGCTCTTGGCGACTCGAATTTTTTCTCCGTCTTTAACTTCGTACTTAACCTTGGTCGGCTTGCCCGTTTCGGGATCGATAAGAGCTACATTCGAAACACTGACCCAGGCTTCCTGCTCGATGATGCCGCCCTCGCGGTTCATCTGCGGCATCGGCTTACGGTGTCGTTTTACGATCATCGCTCCCTCAACCTTGACTTTGCCGGCACGTGCATCGACCGCGACGACTTTGCCGCGAAACGGCTGACGCTTACCCGCACTGTCGTAACGGTTAAACTCTTTGCCCGCAATAAATACGACTTGGTCGCCGCGCTTAATTCTGCTTCTTACTGTTCCTGTCTTTACCGGTTTCATTTCGTTATATTACCTCCGGTGCGAGGCTGACGATCTTCATAAAATT
>JBGTCS010000249.1:0-7424 GCA_041748715.1 Pyrinomonadaceae bacterium
TGACCGACATGTTCCCGATCCTGGAACTCGGCACTTCGGCTAAAATGCTTTCGATCGTCCCTTTAATGAATGGCGGCGGGTTGTTTGAAACCGGTGCCGGAGGTTCTGCTCCGAAACACGTCCAGCAATTTGAAAAAGAAGGATATTTGCGTTGGGATTCGCTTGGTGAATTTTTAGCATTACAGGCAAGTCTGGAGCATCTTGCTCAAACTCAAGACAATAAAAAAGCTCAAATTCTTGCAGATGCTTTGGATGAAGCGAACGCAAAATTTTTAGCAACTGACAAATCTCCGGCCAGAAAAGTCGGGCAAATAGATAACCGTGGCTCGCATTTCTACCTTGCAATGTATTGGGCAGAAGCCCTCGCAAATCAAACAGCAGATTCCGAAATCGCTTCCAAATTCGCTCCCGTCGCCAAGGCAATGCAGGAAAACGAAGCAAAAATTAATGAAGAACTAATTGCGGCACAAGGAAATGCCCAAGATGTCGGCGGCTACTATCATCTAAATTCGGAAAAGGCTTCCGCCGCGATGAGACCTTCTGCTACGCTAAATGCAATTGTGGACGGGATCTAAAGAGCCGGAATCTGAATCTCGAGTCTCGGGGGTGTAAATAGGGACACTTTAAAGAATTTTCCTGATTATTTCCTTATCTCTTACATGCACGACACTCTCGACGAAATCTTTAATATCTGGCACCGAATAATCTATTGTTACTTCAGCAATCGCTTTTTTCTTCGAACGACGTTTTTGTTTCCATTGTTCGAATGGAAACTCGGACATCGGTAGAAATGTGGACAAACCACGAGGCTGTGGCTTGAAAATGGTACTGCCGGAATTAATAGGGGACAGCATAATCTTCCCGGCGTACTTTCCTAAGAAAGATTTAGTGTCGATGGTAAGTATAGTCTGGGTTTTTCCCCGATACGCCCTCGCATTAAAGAGGCTTGAAAGCCTTTTTTCGGTCGGCCAGAAAAAAACTTTCGAGTTTAATATTTTGTACCACTCCAACGGGCTAAGGCCTTCCAAACATTTTTTAAGTGCGCCGTCAGTCATTACTATTTGATCTCGAATAACCGAAAATCCATAGTTTGCGTGGCAGATAGTCTTCGAGGTACGTCGATTTTTTTCCTCGATTTCCTTCCTTTGGTCACCTTTGACTTCGAAACGATCCAATAAAGCAGACGTACTCAGAAGACCGCTGTCCCTAATGCTTTCCCAAGTATCTTCTTCGGCCATATGAAACAGCTTCGGATGAAGTTCAATTAATTCATCGGCAGTAATCCCCATGCTTACCAGCTTCTCCTATCAATAATTGCTCGCTCGTGAAACCGAGTTGATATCAAAGAAACGGGAGCAGAAGTGACTTTCTCAACCTCTTCGATGAACCTAATTGTCGGATCACTCAATTGGTCAAATCGTCGAGCTTTCCTATTTTTTATAGTTATGTAATCGACAAACGACAATGCAACATCGGTTGGCGCATTCAAAGTGGCTGATTTGCGAAGTAAAGACCAATCGAACTCGGCTACCCGCCGAGGGCGCCTCGTTGTTGACGTGATTTCCGTAGTTTCAAGTTCTTCGAGCGGAATTTCCGATCTCTTGGAAACTTCCTCGAACGAAATCTCTTGTACCATTGGACCAGATTTCCCTTTTTTAGAGTCTCCAACTCTTATCGGATAAGTTCGACAAACCATAACAACTTTACGAACTCTACTAGGAGAAATTCCTGCCTCAGCTAAACACCCGGCAACGCTAGTATCTCGCGAGGTGACATGTGGATAAGATGCATGATAAATACTCAACCCAGTGCCTTGAGTGCCTTCTAAAAAAACTCTTTTGCCGTCTGAAAAAGCTCGCTCTAGCTCTTCAGCAGTTGATCTGATATATGGCCTCAGTTCCTTAATGTTTCGAGCAAATCGGACTCTTGTTCCTTCAATGCTTGTGGATCCGCTTGCGACCTTTCGGGTCATCTCAGTTAATTTCTTTTGATAGGTAGCTCTACCAATGATCCTTCGAGCGGTAGCATATCCGACCCCTGTTGCAGTCGACGCAATGCTGTCTTCAAGCAACTTCTCGTTTTGGATATCTTCAAGCTCGATTATCATCGCTTGAGGATCGATTGAGAGTCGATCTCGACTTACGTCACATTCAGCAATTTCTTCGATGAGTCCTTTCGGTTTCTTTTTACCATCCGGAGTTTTCAAATTTAATACGGCGCCGGGTCCGATTATAAGCTTCGTATGGGCATGAGCCGTACCGGAAGGCAAATGATGAAAAGTATAACGTGGATGATATACCGTATGGCCCGCATTTGGCCCACCGACCCGAACTAGAATGTCGTACTCTTTTGAAAGATAGGACGCCATATGGCCCTTTCCTTCACTTCCATACTGTCCGCCCACCATGACATCGACCAATCGTTCATACTGTCGGCCGTAAAGTCCTAAGTGGGAAGCAACTCTTATTAACACGTCCTTCGGCAAACATCGATCTGTATCAATTACAATATCCGCAATTGAATTCAGCCTCTTTACGTTTTTTTCAGTCTTATCCTGCTGAGTTTCGGCAAAGGACGCAGCCTCTTTAAAGCCCACTTTTTCCCGACCCTCGAATCGTTTCCCTAATACGGTTTCAGGAGCTTCGAGATGAACATGAACAACTCGATAGCTAAATGCCTCTCTCAGCTTTTCAATTTGTGACTGAATTCGGACAGAATCGATAACAATTTGTGTGTCGGCTGGATAATTTTCTTCTCGCGCTAATCTGCCAAGTTCTTCACTTACCCATCCGCCTTTGGTTTTGCGATCTTGCGCCTCGCCGAAAGCTTGTAGCGATTTGCGACCAAACTCAATGCTACCCTCAGCTCGGGTTTTTAAAAGTTCGTTCGTTTTGACTAATTTAAAGCCGAATCTGCTTACCAGATCACTGGACAATGTTGATTTGCCAGATGCTATCTGGCCTGAGAGAACAACAATTAGTTTCATAGTGCTTTATCCACCGCTGCTAAGAAAAAAGTTGAGGTTGTCGGTCCTGTGACCTCTTTTGACGGAATGACAAATCATATACGGTTACCTCAATACCCTGCCTTATAACTTCTTCAATGATCATTTCCTCAATAATCGCCCAGTTTCCTCCGGCATATCCTGTACCAATCCTAGGCATATGAACAGAAGCCCCCTTATCCTTGGCCAGCTGCGCTAGCTCATATAAAGTAGCTTGCAGAGCTCCATATCGGATTCTTGGTTTACTAGCCTGGCCGTATCCTTTCTGCGCGATCAAAAGCATCGCCGTAGTGTCCTCATCAAGTTCCGTTGCAAACGTATTTCCAAGCACGAATTTAGTTGGAGTGTCTTCAACCCAATTACTAAAAGCTCGCTGTACGTGGGGCCACTTTTTCTTAATTTCAAGCGCAAAGCCAGCCCCCCAATTTGGTGTTTTATCGTTAACAATAAACGTGACAATCTTTGCTCCTTTCGCGCGTGGTTGCATAGCATCCCCCCGGACCTCTTTAAGTACGGGATTTGTTGACACATCTGCATTCGTTGGGCGCAAAAGACCCATAACCCTCGGGAAAAGCTGTCCGGGAAAAGCGGGAATACCGACACACTCCATAAGTACTTTCTCAGAAAAGTTCGGCCATTTTTCTTTTCCTTTGGATGTATACCCGATGGCGGTACAATCTGAGACGCTTGATTCGGTCGGAATTTGAGTCCCCGGATTTAAGGTGGCGGGCATCGCGTTGGATGAGATGGCATAGTCAACTTGATAATGGGCCAAGTCCGCGTCTTTGCGTGACGAGGAAAATAAAACACACGGTTCGCTTGTCAGCCGAATGAATCTGAGAAGTAAGGATTCAATTGAGACTTCAAATCTTTTTTGAAGATCGACAATCTGTTCAATAGGAATTTTCTCAACTCTTAATTCCGGGAAACTCCCGACCGGCATCAGGATTTCTCCCGCTGCCACGTTACATAGCATTTCAATTTGCCACTCATCCTTCTTCATTTCCGTGTGAGTGGCACGGTTTCGAACCTCCGCGTGGCAATCGGGAAATAAGGTGTGGGCAATTTCGTGCGCAATCGAGTACCTTATTCTCGCTGATGCCCGATTAGGATTAAACTCTATCGTAAAGCTCTCGCCGTCTGAACGAGTGCGCGCATCACGCACATTGTCTGTAGCAATTACGTTAATGCGACAAAATTTTGCGAGTTTGAACGGATCGAAGGGTGGGCCATCACCCCCATTTTCAAGGTAATCTAAGACAAGCTTTCTTGCCTTTGTTGTAATCGTCTCTATCGGATCTTCATTTTCCGCGATCAATAATACCGATTCGTTTGTCCAATAATAGCGTTTCGACATAGTTAAGATTTAATAGAGTTTAAATAGTTAGTGTATTACAGATGAAACGTGAAAACTAATAGGCTTTTAAAAGGTCATATAATGGTTTATCTTTTACATTTGCCTAATTGCATTTCGGGTGTACGAGGAGTTGGCTGTGACTACATGGCTAGTAAGAAATTCATACCGTGCCTAATCTCTCTTTTCACAGCCGCCTGTTTCCACCCGACGGTGACGGTTTTCTCGAAGGTTTAGGATGAGGGCGCCATCAGCCCGTGAGGTCGGCGCAAGGAACATTCCCTTCTTGGGACTGAAATGCCAAAGTGACGGCAGAATGTGGACGCATGAAATGGCGGTTTTGGAAAAACAGTGGTCCGTTTTTACGTGTCCCAGGTCCTACCCGCGTACTCTCGTGGTCATAAGAAACGGGCGTTTGGTCCGGTGCCTCCCGAACAAGTAGGAAGTTGGCCGTAAGCGGAAGGCGGTGCCCAGAAAGAGCTTTAGGAAATCGCATCAATCTGTACAGCGAGTGCAATATCCACATCCGTGACCCCGCCGCGGTCGTGGGTTGTCAGGGCGAGTTCGGCGTAGCCCCAGCCGAATGTGATGTCCGGGTGATGGTCGGCGGATTCGGCCAAGGCCCCAACACGATTAACGAAATCTAGAGCATCGGCGAAATTGTCGAATCTGAGTCGCTTTTTCAATAGTTTGCCTTCGGCTGCCCAGCCGTTGAGTGACTTTAGGGCGGCGGTTAATTCGTCCGTTGACAGGATCTCTCGCTTCATAATTCTAATTCTCCTCGTGCTGCTCCGGATCAAACCCCCGGTCACCTTCTGACGCAGGTGGTTCTGACCCGATGTTATACGTTATACTTATTGCTTTGAATACAGCTTCAAAGGTATCGGTAACATGCGTATTTGGTCAAGAATTTTTATATTTTCACTCGTCGCTTCTCTTTTGATCGCTTGCGGGGAGCAAAAACCCGTGACGCCGCGCAAAACGTTCGAGACGTACATCATTGCGTTGCAGAAAAAAGATTACACCACGATGAAGCTCCTGCTCTCGGATGCGACCATAAAAATGCACGAGCAGGAAGCAAAGGCTCAGAACCTCACCGTCGATGACATCGTAAAACGCGAGACGCTGTTTCAAGAAGGCCAAACCTCGGTCGAATACCGCAACGAAAAGATCGACGGCGACAAAGCGACGCTCGAGGTCAAATCTTCGTACGGGACTTGGGAAATGGTGCCTTTCGTCCGCGAGGACGGCGACTGGAAGATCGACAAAGCGGGATATGCAGACCAGATCATGAAGGACATGGACGAAAGCAATCAAAAGCTGGACGAATTGATCTACGGCAGCCCGACACCTTTAAATTAGAAAAAACAGGAGTAATTAGTGGCAATTATCAAGCCTTTTCGAGCGTTGAGACCGTCTGTGGACAAAGCAGAATCGGTCGCATGTGTTCCATACGACGTTATTTACGATTCAGAAGTTCGCGAGTTGATCAGTGAAAATCCGCTCAGTTTCCTTCGCGTCACACGGCCTGAGGGCGAATATCCCGAATCGGATGTGCCGGCGAGCGAGACCGTGTTTGAGCGGGCTCGTCAAAACCTCGAAAAATTTATCAGTGACGGCATTCTGAAACTCGATCCCGAACCTGCAATCTACGTCTACCAGCTCGGTTCGGGCGGCCATACGCAAACCGGCGTGGTCGCCTGCTGCTCGGTCGCCGATTATGACGCCGATATTATCAAAAAGCACGAAAAGACGCGGCCCGACAAGGTCAAGGACCGTACCGATCACATGCTGGCTGTAGGTGCTCAGACCGGATTGATCTTTCTGGCGTTCCGTAATACGGATAAGATCCGCGATCTGATCGCCGATGCGGTAAGGAACGAACCGATCTACAGCTTTGATTGCCCGGCAGGCGTCGCTCAACGGGTGTGGCGTCAAATAAATACTGACGAATGGGTCAATGCATTTGCCGAGCTGCCCGCGATCTACGTTGCTGACGGACATCACCGGGTCGAAAGTGCAAAACTGGCCCGCGACACTATGCGTGATGCAAATCCCGATCACACCGGCACCGAAGAATACAATTTTGTCGTCGCCGGAATTTTCCCGTCCGAGGATCTTAATATTCTTCCTTATAACCGAGTCGTCAAAGATCTCAACGGCCTCAGCAGCGATGATCTTATCGCCAAGGTAAGAGAAAATTTTATTGTATCTGAGACATCAGACGACACTCCGCAGAATCGGGGCGAGATCTGTATGTACCTCGACGGCCGGTGGTTCAACCTTCGCTCAAATATCGAATATGTCAGCCAGCCCGATGCGATCGAGAGCCTCGATGTCAGCATCTTGCAAAATTATCTGTTGTCGCCCATTTTGAATATCGGCGACCCGCGGATCGATACGCGTATAGCGTTTGTCGGCGGAGCACGCGGAACCGCAGAGCTGATGCGGATGGTTGACGAGGGCGAGGGCGCGGTTGCGTTTTCGATGTATCCAACGACGATGGACGACCTGTTTGCCGTCTCGGACATGGGCGAGATAATGCCGCCAAAATCGACATGGTTCGAGCCAAAACTAAAAGACGGGTTGTTGGTTCACCAAATATAAAACTATGGAAAAGAAGGATCTAGCCGGCCTTCGCAGAGATTTTTCGTCAGTCGGATTGCTGAAAACCGAGGTCGCGGCAGATCCACTTGAGCAGTTTGCCGCGTGGATGAATGACGCTTTGCAGGCTGATGTTATCGACGCAAATGCGATGACTGTTTCCACCATCGGAGGCGACGGTCGGCCCTCGGCCCGTGTGGTTCTGTTGAAATATTTTAGCGAAGAGGGTTTTGCGTTCTTTACCAACTACGAAAGTAAAAAAGGCCGGGACCTGGCCGCAAATCCATTTGCGGTTTTCCACTTTTTTTGGCCGCAACTCGACCGTCAGATCGCAATTTACGGTCCCGTCGAGAAAACTTCCCGCGCGGAATCAGAGAAATATTTTAATTCCCGTCCTGTCGAAAGCCGCATCGGTGCCTGGGCTTCCAATCAGAGCAGAATTATCGAGTCGCGTGAAATTTT
>JBGTCS010000250.1:0-4305 GCA_041748715.1 Pyrinomonadaceae bacterium
GTTTTCGAGATGGCGCGGCGGGTGTACATGGACAACCTTCTGCTCCGGATCCCCGTCATAGCAGGCGCGTGTTTGGTCAATGATCTCGTGTATTTTGGCATGCAGCATATATTTACCCAATCGCCGTCGGGCGATGTTTTGGTAACAGTATCATACAGGCTGATCGGCACGACGATAGCGGGCACATTGGTTTACCTTTTACTGCAATCAATTTCCGGAGACAAAGTCCCTCGCCGAAAGCGCGATATGTTTAGCTCGCGCCGTCAAACGCGGCGACGCAATCCGATCAGACTCAACTGACAAAGGGATAATATACAGCGATGAAAATAAGTGATCAGGCTCAAAATTTAAGCGTCAGGGTTGTTACGATACAGGCCGTTGCATTTATCTTGCTTTCACTTTTGGGGGTGCGTCTTTACTACCTTCAGATTGTGAAGGGCGAGTATTTTAGCGACCGGGCCGAGAGCCAGCGGGTCCGGTTCATTCCGATACCGGCTCCGCGCGGTGCGATCATGGACCGCAACGGTAAGCTTTTGGTGGATTCGCGGCCGACCTATAATGTCGTTCTTTCAAACGAACCGTTAAAATTGATCAACGTTAACGAACGGGTCGATGACTATTCCTACGGGCTGAGCATTGACCGCCAGTTTGTGGTCGAACGGCTTAATCTGATCAAGAAACAAAACGAATTTGAAGCGTTGGTGCTCAAGGAAAACGCCGACATGCGCGACATCACGTGGGTGGAAGCTCATTCGCTCGAATTTCCCGAGCTCCGCATCGAACTTCAACCTCAGCGATTTTATCCGCTTGGTACGGCACTGGCTCACGTGCTCGGGTATGTCGGCGAGATAAGCCCAAAACAACTTGAAGACCCGTCGTATATCGAGAAAGGGTTTCGGCCCGGCGATATCATCGGAAAGGGCGGACTCGAGCAATATTATGACCAATATCTTCGCGGAAAACCCGGTTATCGAAAGGTGTTGGTGGATAGCCGCGGCCGGGTCCAAAGCGAACTTCAGATCGTAAAACCTCAGGCAGGGCAAGACATGATCACGACGATCGATCTTGATATTCAGATGAAAGCCGAACAGCAGCTTGCTGATTCGGTTTCAAAACGCGGCACGATCATCGCGATGGATCCGAATAACGGAGAAATGCTAGCAATGGCGTCGGCCCCATCGTTTGACCCGAATATTTTTGTACGTGGAAGTTCGACGCCTGACGGACGAAAGCAAATTGCCGCATACTGGCAGGACAAAAAACGTCCGCTGTACAACCGGGCCATTCAGGGACGCTATCCTCCCGGATCGACATGGAAGATCCCCGAATCAATCGCCGGGCTTCAGCAAGGAGCCATCACCGTCGAACATTCAAATTTGGTGTGCGGCGGCGGTATTCAGATCGGAAGTAAATTCACCCGTTGCATGGGCAGCCACGGCACTCCGCCGTTGAGCTACGCGATCACCAAATCTTGTGACGGTTATTATTACCGGCTCGCTCTCAAAATGCAGCTTGAGGGCATTATAGAAATGGTCGAGACGTTTGGATACGATAAGCGTTCCGGAATTGACATTCCAAATGAAAATATATCGACAACACCAAAATCAATGCTTCCCTCTGTCATTAAAAGCGAAGGGAAATGGAGCGATATTCGCACGGTTTATTCGGGCATTGGCCAGGATACCGTTGTTGTAACACCGATTTCGATGCTCAGAGCTGTTGCCAGCATTGGCATGCGGGGCAAAATGTATGTTCCCCATTTCTTAAAGGAATTCAAAGAGATCGGAGCCGTTGGCACCGAGGGCGAAAACGATTATTTTGCTGCCCGGTCGCCGGTTGCATTTGATCACCCTGAGCCTAAACTTATCGAGGCGACGCCGGACCAATGGGACGTGGTTATAAAAGGGATGTGGGGCGTTGTCAACGGCGGCGGTACCGGAGCCGGAATTCGTATTCCCGATTATGAAATAGCCGGAAAGACAGGAACCGCTCAAGTGGCGGCGCTCGGCAAAGACGTCGGCGACAAAAAAGATCACGCATGGTTCGTTAGTTTTGCCCCGGCCTATAAACCCGAACTCGCCGTTATAGCGCTGATCGAGAATGTCGGGTTTGGCGGCAGTCACGCTGCACCAGCAGTCAAAGAAATTTACCAGTCATTCCGCGTTTCCAAAGGGCACATACTGCAAGAGGAAAATATAGCTAAAGAAGTGCCGAGTCACGTCAATTAGATTATGTCCGCAATTATCGAAAAACATGACCTTAGAGATTTTGACTGGCTGACGACCTTACTTGCTCTGTCGATCGCTGGTTTTGGGGTTTGGCAGATACATAATGCACTGCCCGACGAGTCGTATTGGTCAAAACAGATCATCGGTATCGGGATCGCTTTTGTTGGATTTCTGGTGGTTGCCTTTACCGATTACAAACGGATTATCGACGCAGCCCCGGTATTTTATGTCATCGGACTTATTCTTCTGTTTCTGGTTTTAACTCCGTTGGGTGTAGAGGTTAACGGGCAAAAAGCGTGGCTGCGATTTCCGGGCGGTATCCAGTTCCAGCCGTCGGAATTCGCCAAAATTCCGACCGTGTTGATGCTTGCCAAATATTTTGGTACTCGAAAGGCAAAGTCACTGGGCTTAAAGGAAACGTTCATCGGGGGAGCGATACTCGCAGGTCCGGTCGGCCTCATCATGCTCGAACCGGATGCGGGCCAGACGATCACATATTTTCCGATCCTGGCCGCAGTTTTGTTTCTTTCGGCGATAAAGATCCGATATGTCGTGCTGATACTGGTCGCGGCGGCTATTTTTATACCAACAGCCTGGATCGTCGGTGTGAAGTCCGGTGTCATCAAACGCTATCAGCAGGAACGGATAATGGCGATTATCGACCCCGATAGCGTCGATCCGCGCGGATACGGTTATCACACGATACAATCAATAATAACTGTCGGCAAAGGCGGCATTTCTGGTATTAAAGGCGATTCGGAAACATCACAAAGTGTTCTTAAATTCCTGCCAGCACCGCAAACGGACTTCATATTTGCCGTAACCGCTGAGAATACAGGCTTTATAGGCTGTGTCTCGCTGCTGCTCGCTTATGCCCTGCTCCTGTCGCGAATGATTGCCGGTGCGCGCGAGGCTTCGGACCGGGCAGGGATGCTGGTTATAATGGCAATTGTATGCGGAATGGCCTTTCAGATATTTATGAATGTGGGAATGGCCCTGGGATCATTACCGGTCATCGGCGTGCCGTTGCCGTTGATGAGCGCCGGACTCTCGGCGATTTTGACCACATTTGTTGCGATCGGGTTTGTGGTTAGTGTTAAGCTGCGTCGGTTCGTCAACTAGGAGGTTTTAAGGTGGCGGTAGATAAAAAGAAATTTAAGACTGCTGAAGCAGTTTCAAACGGATCGACAAAGAGTTGGTTTTCTGGTCTGACATTTGTGCTTACGGCATTGATGCTGGCCTTGTCTGCGGGAGCTCTGACCGGTGTTTTGGCGTCGTATTATCTTAATAATTCGCGTTATTCAGTTGAGGTTTCCGCCCTGGCGACCTATCGACCACCGCAGGTCACGACGATCTATGCTGATGACGGTGAGACGATTCTCGCCGAATTTGCCATCGAAAAACGCATACCGCTCAAGATCCAGGACGTCCCCGACCGCGTGACCGATGCCTTGTTGGCTATCGAGGATTACCGCTATCGGGATCATATCGGCATCGATCCGTATCGAATAATGGGTGCGGTTTTTAAGAATATTACGACCGGCAGAACCGAAGGGGCCTCGACCATCACTCAGCAGCTTGCTAAGAACCTGTTTCTCTACAAAGATCAAACCTACACGCGAAAGGTCAACGAATGGGCGGTCGCCCTACAGATCGAGCGACTGTACACCAAAGACCAGATCCTCGAGATGTATATGAATTACGTCTTTCTCGGGGCCGGTGCCTATGGTTTTGAGGCCGGATCGCGGACATATTTTGGCAAATCGGTCAAGGACCTCAATCTCGAAGAGGCGGCGCTGCTGGCGGCAATTCCAAAATCGCCCGAATATTCACCAACACGAAATATTGAAAAGGCCAAAATGCGGCGGGACATTGTGCTCGACCAAATGGGCAAGTACTTTCCAGACAAATATTCGCAGTCTGAGATTGCCGCTGCAAAATCAACATCGATCAATCTGGCCGGGACCGCCTATTATCAATCTCAGCCAAAATCTACCGCCTGGGATTATCCAGTTGAGGAAATTCGCAAATATCTTGAGGACAAATATACGACCCGTGTCGCTCAGGGAGGCCTAAA
>JBGTCS010000251.1:0-9189 GCA_041748715.1 Pyrinomonadaceae bacterium
GATGAGCCGGGTCGGAGCAACGATCATCGAGATTTTTTACGGTAATCCGGATACCGGCCCCTTCGAAACAAGCATGAGCCGCGAAGAATTTATGGCCGGTCGCTCCGAGTATATCGCTTCGTTGCGAGGTGTTGAAAAGGATAAGCCATTCGATCCTCAAAAGCGTATAAAAGCGGTTCGAGAGATGGAGCGTCAAGAGGCGGAACGGCTGAAAATGACACCCTCTCAGGAAAAGGCCTCGGTCCTGTCGGTTTGGACAGAGATCGGACCGAATCCGATTCCAAATGGACAGGTTGTCAGCGGTCCCCAATTGGCTGTTTCTGGCCGGGTCATATCAATTGCCGTTCATCCGACGAATCCAAATATCGCGTATGTCGGGACGGCCCAAGGCGGACTTTATCGTACGACGGATGGCGGGAATGTCTGGGTTCCACTAATGGACAATGCCCTTAGTTTAGCCATCGGAGCGATCGCGATCGCTCCCTCCCAGCCGGAAACCCTTTATGTCGGAACCGGAGAACATAATTTTGCAGCGGACAGTTTCTTTGGTGTGGGACTTTATAGGATTGACAACGCTAGTACGACTGCGACACTGACGGGACCGATGAATAAGAATATCGCTGATGCGGATATTTATACGGGTCGAGGAATTAGCCGAATAATTGTACATCCCACTGATCCGGCGACAATATTTGTGGCTTCGACGACAGGGGTTGGAGGGCTTGTAAGTACGGCGCCCGGCGTTTTGCCGAACCGAGGTATTTACCGTTCAACTAACGCAACTTCGGTCAATCCGAGCTTTGAACAAATCCTGGTTCCAGCTGCTCCTAATAACAATCTAAGCGTCCGCGACATCGCCGTTGACCCAAAAGATCCGAATATTATGGTGGCAAACCTGGTCACAAATGGCGGAGGCATTTATCGTTCTACTAACGCCTTGGGAGTTTTACCTGTTTGGACACAGGTAATGTCTTTCGCTGCTGGGACCGGTGGTACCAGCAGCTTAACCGCCGAGTTTGCCGCGGTTCATCCGCCCGGAGATGCCAATGCCACTTTTTACGCAGCGGTTGGAAACAATACCGCCGGGACGGGGCGGGGACGTGTGTTGAAATCAATTGACGGTGGAGCGACATTTACTGAAATTAACTCTATTGGATTTTGCGGCGGACAATGTTTTTATAACATTGCGATGGATGTAGATCCGACTGACGCAAACCGACTATATTTAGGTGGTACGGGAATAAATACTACGTTTGCTTTTTCAGTCAACGGGGGTAACAGTTTTACAAATAGTCAGAGCGGATTGCACACCGATTCTCACGTAATTGCCGTTGCTCCGTCTCAGCCTTCGACGATCTACTTTGGCTCTGACGGAGGTATATATAAATCCGTTGACAGCGGTGTGACTTGGACATCGCTTAATAATTCCACCTTTAAAGCGACTCAATTTATGGGGCTATCGGTTCATCCTACGGATCCGAATTTTACAATTGGTGGAACTCAGGATAACGGTACCAATTTTTACAGACCGGACGGCACCTGGACGCGGGTAGATTTTGGCGATGGTGGCTATACTGTGATTGATCAAGGGGCTCTAAATACAACGGTGGTTAATATGTACCATACATATTTTAATGACGCGGCCACACTTCAAGGCTATGCCTTTAGTTCGAATGGATTATCGCCGACCGAAGGGACATGGACTCGTCGAGGTTGCTCGTCGAGCGGGGCCACTACAAACGGAATTACCTGCAACGGCGTTATTCGTTTCTACGCACCTCTCGAACAAGGTCCGGGAACACCAAATACGATTTATTACGGATCTGACCGCCTTTACCGATCGGATGACACCGGCCTGACCCATACCGTGGTGAGCCAAAACCCCATCGTTTCCGGAGTTGCGATAACAGCAATTGGAATTTCTCCGCAGAATGACAATGTCAGGGTAGCCGGTTTATTAAACGGCGGGCTTTGGGGAACGACGACGGGTTCAGCGACCCTAACGGACCTTGATCCGCTTAATACGGTACCTAACAATGCTATAGCCCGAATCGTCATCGATCCGACAAATGCGAACACCGCCTACGTTACCTTATCTGCCTTTGGAGTGGTTAACATCTGGAAAACGAACAATCTGTCGAATCCGGCACCGGTATGGACCTCGGCTATATTAGGAATTCCACAGGTGCCGGTAAATGCCTTTCTGGTCGATCCGATAAACTCAAATATTCTTTATGCCGGAACGGATATCGGTGTTTATGTGTCTACCGACAGCGGTTCGAGCTGGATGCCGTTTGGTACGGGACTGCCTCGTGTTGCCGTATTCGACATGGCAAAAACATCCGGCGGCCTGATCCGAATCGCGACGCATGGCCGTGGAATGTGGCAGATACCGGCCATGGGGGTTGTCGCTCCGACCTTTAATATTTCGGGACGGGTTTTTACATCGACTGGCCTCGGGCTGCGAAACGCGGTTGTAGCGATGACTGATTCGAACGGTGTCAAGCGAGTAGCGACAACGAGTTCCTTTGGATTGTATGGTTTTGATAACGTGGCATCATCTCAGTCCTACGTTTTGGGCATATCGTCAAAACGGTATCGCTTTGCTGCACGATCGGTCACCGTCAACGGCAACCTTTCTAACGTGGACTTTACGGGTTTGGAATAATTGCGAATTTAGATTGCAAAAAGAGGCGGGTTGGAACCGCCTCTTTGTGGGGATTATTGGTGCGACCCGTTCCCCTTGGTTAGGTCCTCGTTACTGTAGGTATCGACTCGCATCCACAATTCGGTTTTTGTAAATATTGTTATATAGCATACGAGCGAGCTTTGGGTTTTGAGATTTCAGTAATTTATATTGACTAAATACAGCCGGTCGGTTTTTGAGGGCCAAATAACACATCGCGAGGTTGTAGCGTAATTCCGGATGGTCGGGACTGATCTCGACTGCATTTTTGAGGATTTTTACGCCGGTCTTGTATTTTTTAAGACTAAAATAAGTTTTGCCGAGAATGTTCAAGGCGATCAAATCATGTGGGTATTTCTTTAATACCTTTTCGAGAATCTTGCGGGCTTCGCTGAGTTCGCCGTTTCTGTACAGCGCCTCACTCAGATTTGTATCGACATCAGAGGCCGGCGAGAATTTCTTAGCGTAATTTCGGTAACAATCGAGGGCCTTTTTATCCCTTTCAAATGTGAGATCAAGCAAACATTTGTATCTTCTCGCTTTCCGGTTGGCCGGATCCAATGAGACCGCTTTTGCGGCGGCGGCCAATGAGATGTCGCGATATCCCAAATACTCGCTAATCATGGATAAATTGAGTTGAGTAACTACTAGTCGATCATTCAATTTGATCGACCGCGAAACTGCTGAATAAGCCTCCTTCAGACGGCCGGACTGGAAATAGACCACTGCCAGATTGTTATGAATTATAGGATCACGGGGTGAATCTCTGAGCTGTGAATTTAGCTCCTGAATTTCAGTATCGCTCGTGACGTTAATCTCAGGTGTGTAATTGTCGACCGCCGATATTTTGTCAGACAAATTGTTCCCGGCGTTTGAATCGATATCAGGAGTCTGAGAGGAAATTGTAGTGAGAAAAATGGCTAGGCCCAATACGCCTACAAAGATCGTGCGGGAGAGGTAAAGACATAACATAGTACCTCCTGTTATTGAGTAAACTGAATGCCACAATTAGTCGCCTTCAAATAAGTATTGTCGTAAGTATAGCAGATAGAACAGATAATCGGAAATCGTGTGAGGAGGTAGTGCGCGAAGTGACCTTCACGTTTTGATTACGACTGTACATAATTTTCCCTGATAAGGTCGTTGCCAAAATCAAAATGCAGTCAGCCGGTCTAAGATTTGATCTGATGCAAAAGAGCGAAACCTGCCGGATCTATTCCTGAGGTACTTAGTTGAGACGACTATTTTTTTTATCCGATCAACTCGTATGATCCATCACGATCCGCCAAACTTTTTTGAATTTGCGGAATGTGAGTGTGAACTTGCCCTTTGGATTGTCATTTTCGCGCTTTAATTCCCAACTGCCGAGAACGATGGCGGCGTCCTTTGAAAGAATGGTAAATTCAAGGCCTGAGAATTTCAAAACGCCCATCTTTGCCCGCGAATCGTAACTTTTCTTATATCGATCCAATGTCGGCTGCCAACCCCGGGTTATGTTATCGCCTGATATAAATAAGAGTTTTTCCGAATTCCAATACCCGGCCATGAAACCGTCTATATCGCCGTTATTCCATGCCGCGGACTGATCGGACATTACTTTTTCGATGTCTTTGACGATCAATGCCTTTTGCGACTCGGACTGGGCCGAGAGGTTAAATGCGCCGGCTAACAAGAAAATTAGAGCGATCAATAATTTCATAGCAGTCGATTATATTCGAAAAGAGTCGGCCACTCTAAAGCGCAGAATTTCCGGTACTATCCAAAACCTGTGGTGCTTTCGATTTTCAGGACTATGCGGCCTTTGCGGCTATGCGTATAGTTATCTTTTTATCACGCAAAGACGCAGGGGTCGCTAAGGAATGCCATGTTTTCATTTCTGAACACCAGAAAATTAGGACGCCACAAACTTTCTTACAGACCTCAATTTGGATAGATACATTGATGTCTGACCGGTCTCGCCGTAATGGCGAAAAGGGCGCGCTCTATCTTAAGCTCACTTTGTTCGCAACCACATCCGGCGAGTCATTTCAGACATCCGTTTCTCAAAAATCGACTACCGCCACTCTCAATTCTTTTGTGCGGCTGCCGCGTCGGCTTTCTGTTTATCGGTTAGCGGAATGCCCATTTTTTCAAGGGTTGCGGCATTGAGCGTGCCGGTAACTTTCATCCCGACGGATTCCTGAAATTTTTTCAACCCGTCGCGTGTTGCATCGTCGAGTTTTCCAGTTTCATCGCCGCTGTACATCGATTTGATCTTAAGCATCTTTTGAGCGGATTTTATTTGGTCGCTGTTGGCTCTAAAGGGCGCAGCCCGTTTTGGCTTCTCCACAGCAGATCCGTCAGCCGCCATTTTAGTGGAATTTGATTTCGTTTTCGGTTTTTTAGCGTCGTCGCCCGACGTAGCATAAGAATTTGGCGAGACCGGTACTTGCTTTTGGTTGTCAGTCAACTCGACGCCAAACTTTTCGAGAGTTGCACGGTTTAATGTGCCGGTTTCTTTTAGTCCGTTTACCTTTTGAAAACCTTTTATTCCGGCTCGCGTCGGGTCGTTGTATTTACCGCTCGCGTCGCCATCATAAAGCGATTTTTCCTTGAGAATCGTTTGTACCTGCTCAATTTGATCCTTGGTGGGACGGAATATCGGAGCTCTCTTTGTCGAATTATCTGCGGATGCAGTCGTCGTCGAGGGGGAAGCTCCCTGTGCGCAAAGTGTTGCGACACACATGAGGGAAATCGAAAGAACCAATAAAATTTTTGTAAACATCATTTTTCTCCAGTTTGTTGGGATGGCATTCAGAGAAAATGGCCCTGGAATAGACACCGTTGCCAAATCCCGAATGCAGTCAAATTTAATAAATTTGAACGAAGGAATTATTTACCGATTCTTGAACTAAGTCAAGATTTTTTTTCGCCAATCTTTTATCATTAGGGTCAAACAAAATTTGCCTATTCGTCGAGCATTCACCATGAAAGCCGCCATTTACAAATCATTTCAGCAGCCACTGAGTATCGAGGATGTCCCTGATCCAAAGCCAACACCGACAGGAGTGGTGTTAAAGGTATGGGCCTGCGGCATCTGCCGAAGCGACTGGCATGGCTGGATGGGAAATGATCCTGACATCCGATTGCCTCATGTGCCGGGTCATGAAATCGCGGGCGAGGTGGTGTCGGTTGGTTCGCAGATCGTCAATTGGCAGGCCGGTGATCGTGTAACACTGCCATTCGTGTGCGGCTGCGGTGAATGTGAACAATGTCTGGCCGGTAACCAACAGGTTTGCGACAACCAGTTCCAGCCCGGATTTACCGCGTGGGGCGGTTTTGCGGAATACGTGGCCATCGAATACGCCGATGCAAATCTTGTCCGTCTGCCGGACGAGATCGATTTTGTCACCGCCGCTTCGCTCGGCTGCCGATTCGCGACGTCCTTCAGAGCTGTCGTCGATCAGGGCAAAGTTGAGGCGGATCAATGGGTTGCGATCTATGGCTGCGGAGGCGTTGGACTGTCAGCAATAATGATCGCAGCAGCATTCGGAGCGCGGGTGATCGCTGTCGATATCGCCGAGGATAAACTCGCCCTTGCCAAGGACATCGGAGCCGAGGTGAGTATCGATTCGACCTACGGGAACCCTGTCGAAGCCATTCTCGACATCACACACGGCGGGGCCCATATCTCGATTGATGCTCTTGGGCATCCGGAACTATTGGTCAATTCGATCCGATCTTTGAGAAAACGAGGGCGTCATATTCAGATTGGGATTATGGAATCCGGCCAGCATGGGGCGCCGATCCCCATAGACCGCGTTATCGCCCATGAACTCGAAATATTTGGCAGTCACGGCATGCAGGAGCATCGATATCCTGAAATGATCGAAATGGTTCGTCTTGGGCGATTGGAACCAAATCGTTTGATCGGCAAGACCGTCTCACTTGAAGGATCTCTCACCGAATTGGAACAGATGAATAAGTTCGCAGGCGTGGGCGTAACTATTATTGACCGATTCTAAGTACACGCGGGGATCACGCTTGCTGAATGAGCATTCATTCAGTTATAATTCAGGAAAATGATTGACCTGTTATTTGGACACAAATTTAAGATATGAATATAAAAAAAGCCGCTGTATTGGGGGCGGGAACAATGGGAGCGGGAATCGCTGCACACCTTTCAAACGCCGGAATACCGACGCTATTGCTCGATATTGCACCAAGCGAATTAACACCTGACGAACAAAGCAAAGGATTGACGCTTGAGTCGCCTAAGGTGCGAAACCGAATTGTAAATTCGCTTTTCGACGCGGCAAAAAAGCTAAAACCTGCGCCGTTTATGCTCGGCGATAATGCAAAGCTGATAACGACCGGGAATTTTACCGATGATCTCGTAAAGCTAAAAGATTGCGATTTTGTGATCGAGGCAGTTGTCGAAAATCTCGATATCAAACACAAGCTGTTTGCCGAGGTGGAGAATAATCGAAAGCCCGGGGCTGTCATCGCTTCCAACACAAGCGGAATACCTATCGACTCGATAGCTGAACCGTTTTCTGACGATTTCAAAAAACATTTTGTGGGAATCCACTTTTTTAACCCGCCGCGTTATATGAAGCTGGTTGAAATAATTTCAGGCTCAAAGACAAGCGGGGAAGTTGCATGCAAAATTGCGGGTTTTCTCGATCAGCGGCTTGGCAAAGGCGTTGTTCCGGCAAAAGACCGTCCCAATTTCATCGCCAATCGCATCGGTGTTTTTGGCATGATGGCGACCATTCACGAAATGATCGCGATGGGTTTTACGCCGACCGAGGTTGATCAGATGACCGGCAAAGCGATCGGTCACGCGTCGTCGGCGACGTTTCGAACTTCGGATCTCGTCGGTCTCGATGTTACCGCTCATGTCACAAACAATCTTTATCCGGCAGTGCCGGACGATGAAGATCGCGAAGTTTTCAAACTACCTGAACTGATCCAAACGCTACTCGATAAAAAGCTGCTTGGTGACAAGACAAAAGGCGGTTTTTATAAGAAATCAAAAGATGCCGAGGGCAAGCGGGTAATTCTCGAACTCGATCTTTCGACCTTTGAATACAAACCGCAGGAAAAAACAAAATTCCCCTCGCTCGACGCCGCAAAAGGCATCGATGATCGGGCAAAACGTGTAAAGGCTTTGGTTTGGGGCGACGACCGGGTCGGCGAATTTCTCTGGAAAACTACCTCGCGGGTCTCGAGGTATGCGGCAAACCGCATTCCGGAAATCGCCGACACGATCGTTGAGATCGACAATGCGATCAAGTGGGGATTTGGATGGGAGATCGGTGTATTTGAGGCCTGGGACGCGATCGGCGTTCCCGAATCAGTTGAGCGAATGCGAAAAGAAGGGCAGGCGATCCCGGCGAGCGTCGAAAAAATGCTTGCATCGGGTGCGTCGTCCTTTTACAAGAGCGACAACGGAAATTATTCGTATTTCGACCTTGTCGCCGGCGAATATAAACCAATGCCCGATCGTCACGGCGTGATGATCCTTAAGACGGTTAAGGAACGAAACGGTGTTATCAAATCGAATCCGGGAGCATCGCTGATAGACATTGGCGACGGCGTCGCTTGTCTTGAATTCCACTCAAAGATGAACTCGATAGGCGGCGACACCGTTTCGATGATGAATTTTGCCATCGATGAGGTCGAAAAGAATTTCAAAGGGCTCGTCGTTGGTAATCAAGGCGGCAATTTCTCGGCCGGTGCCAATATCATGCTGTTGCTGCTCGCGGCCCAGGAAGAAGAATGGGACGACATCAATATGATGGTCCGTGCTCTGCAAAATGCCGTTATGCGGCTGCGATATTCGGCAAAACCGGTTGTGACTGCTCCTTACGGCCTGACGCTTGGAGGCGGTTGCGAGATTGCTTTACACGGCAACAAAACGCGGGCAGCGGCCGAAACTTATATAGGATTGGTCGAGGTCGGTGTCGGTGTTATTCCGGCCGGCTGCGGTACAAAAGAGATGACAATGCGGGCGATGGATGCGGCGAAAGCAACGCCGGATGCTGATCCGCTGGCGTTTTTGAAGAAAACCTTTGAGATGATCGGAATGGGCAAGGTAGCGACGTCTGCTCAAGAAGCCAAAGCCTGGGGCTTTCTGCGTGATTCGGACGCAATCTCGATGAACGGCGACCGCCTTATTCAGGACGCAAAACAGGAGGTTCTAAATCTCGATGCTGCGGGTTATGTCCAACCGGTTGAACGCAAAGACATATTGGTTCTCGGTGAATCGGCCCAGGCCGCGATGAAGATAGCTCTGCACATGATGAAACAGGGCGGTTTTGTGTCGGATCACGATGTGTTGATCGGTAAAAAACTTGCCCGGGTAATGAGCGGCGGCGATATGAATCATCAGGCGTATGTTTCAGAACGATACCTGCTCGATCTCGAACGCGAAGCGTTTGTCTCGCTGTGCGGCGAACGTAAAACGCAGGAACGGATCGCGGCGATGCTTAAAACCGGTAAACCGCTGAGAAATTAGA
>JBGTCS010000252.1:0-4394 GCA_041748715.1 Pyrinomonadaceae bacterium
GTTCTCGCCCTTAACGACACCCGTCACCTACTACAAATCACCGGCAACGACGCGTTCGCCGCAAGGTAATTTACCCAAATTCTTGACATCGAGCGTCTTTTGTAATATCTGATAGTTACACCAACATTTCGGGAGTACAAAATGAAAGGACTTTCACTCATCGGCATTATTATTTTTTTCGGTCTATCTTTTTCAACCAATCTTATCGCACAGGTTGATGAAGTTAGCCAGGCGACCGGGTTGCCGATACCTATCGGAGCTCCAGTAATCTATGGCCAGGTCGCAATCGAGGGGATTCCAAGGGGCGAACGGAGGCCTAACATTTTTGTGGCATTATTACTCAGCGGAGCCCAGGTGGACCGACGGCAAGCGGACAGCCGAGGTTACTTTTATTTCCTGGAAAGGCCGCAGCATGGTCACACATTGCTGTTTGAAATTGACGGTGGTGAGGTCGGACGCTCGCATTTGACGACTGGAATCGGCAATCGTATTCGCCAAGATGTCACATTTAATTGGCGTGCTTTGAAGGGGACGTCTAATACCCGAACTGGTGTTATTCAAGCGGAGGGACATGTCCGAACCAGCGATGCCGAGAAAGCATTTGATAAAGCAATGGCCGCAGTTCATGAAAATAAAAATAGAGAGGCAACATCTCTGTTTAAGGAAATGGTCGTCAAAGACCCCAAAGACTATCTTGCATGGACAATGCTTGGAACAATCTATCATAGCGACAAGAATTACCCGGAAGCCGTTTCGGCCTTTGAAAAAGCGTTGGACTTAAATCCGAATTTTGGCCTTGCCCGCATCAATCTCGGTAAGGTGGAATTGAGTCAAAACAATATTGACAAGGCCATAATAATACTTGCTCGCGCGGTGGAACTTGAACCGAATTCTGCTGATGCAAATCATTGGCTCGGTGAAGCTTACCTGCAAGCCAAAAAAGGATCGCTTGCGGTCGGTTTTCTCAATAAAGCTATCGAGCTCGCCCCTCTTGCGAAAGCCGAGGTTCATTTACGTCTCGCTGCTCTTTATAACGGGGCAAATCTTAAAGATCGGGCGGCGATGGAATACAAGGCTTTTCTTGAGATGGTCCCTAATCATCCAGACAAAAAAAAATTTAAGCAATACATAAAAGATAATTCGCCCCACTAATCCCAATAAGATCCGCTGAAGATAAAAAAATAGGCTGTCTAAAAAGCAGAATCTTTGGCCGTCCTTAACTCCAGCTAAAGCTGGAGGCAATTAAAAAGAGGCCGCCTTTTCAGACAGCCTCTTAAACTATTCTAAATCAGAAAATTTAGAAGGAATAACGGAACCCAAACTGCATGCGACGCGGGTTTCCCTGGATATCATTGAATATCTTCCCAAAGTCCCCGGCAGCAGTTGCCGTTTCCGGATCCTCTGGCAAGCCATACGATGAGCGAGAAAAGTTACCGGCGGCGAAATGCTGAACGTTCCCCACGTTAAATACTTCCCAACGGAACTCGAATTTTTGAATCTCACTCCAAGGCATGCTAAATGTCTTAGATAAACTCAAATCCGTCGTAGTGTACCCAGGCAGGCGAAACGCATTTCGCTCGCCCGTTTCACCAGGCCGCGCGTTTCTAAAAGAATTTAGAGCAGCCTGAGGATCCGCGAAAAAGTTTTGTGTTGAACGAACCGCAGCCGCTGTCAACGCCTTAATCCGTGTTCCGCTCGATTGGGCGTTCCAGTTGGTCGCCCACTGTGCGGCATCAAAAGGAACAGTAGTCGGCAATCCGGAATTGTATCTGTAAATACCGCGAAGCGACCAGCCACCAATGACTGAGTTGGCGGCCGAACCCATTCCACCAAAAAGTGCCTTACCCTGTCCAATCGGAAGATTAAACTGGAAATTGGCATTTACCACATGGCGGACATCAAAATCTGACACCGAGTAGTTATCTCTCGGACGCAGAGCATTTAGTATGAACTGCGAACCAAATGAACCGCCTGTTTGGAGTCCCGACGCCGAGTCAAACGATTTCGAAAACGTATAGTTAAGGTCGTAACTCAAGGTATCGCCAAACCGTTGACGTAGGCTGAAAGCTGCTCCGTGATAATCGGATTCGGCGGTTGTGCCAAATGACGAGAATGCGGCGTATTGCGGATGGAAGAACATATTCGGAAAGCGTCCCGGATTTCCCGAAAGTCCAAACGCGGTCGCATCGTCTATGATCAGTTGGATAAAGGTATAATCTCTGATCCCAAATCCGCTGTCAGCAAATAATCCATAGATGGCCTGCGTATTGTTAAGGGCTCCAAAACCAAAATCATTATTCAGAACCGTTCTTGCGTTTGGGAACAGGTTTTCAAAATATGGGATCGCGGCAAGACCCGTTATCGGTGTGCCTGCTCTTTGCGCATCGACAAGTTTACCGGCGGCCGTGTACCAATCTAACCCCGACGTCGGATCAACCAGATTATTCAAGGCCATAATATCGCGGGCGGCAAACAAATTACGCCCCTTGCGCCCTATATAAGACGCCTCGAAATACATCCCCTTTGGCAAGTTCCGCCCGTAGGAAACATTCCATGAATACTGCTTTGGCGAAACGATATTCGCGTCCAACGAAGATTCGATCCGCTGATCTTCGTCCGCTGGCGTCTGAAACCGATTTGGAGCGGAAATACGCGGTAAAGTCCGAATACTCTGATTGAAACCGGTGAAGAGAGGAGCGGGATTGGTTGTTACGTTAAAAGTGTTCGCGGCTATTGTATTCTGGGTAGTAAAGCCAAGCGTTGAAAGACCGTCGAAAGACACAGCAAGCTGTCCGCCAAAATAATCGTTGGTGATCGAGAATCCTCCGCGGAAAGTAGATTCGCCTGAGCCGCCAAATAACTTCTTGAGGAAACCTCCCTTAAAGTTCGGCGACCATGCGACTGCGGCGCGCGGTTGCCAGTTGTTCCAATCCGTCTCATAAAATCCGGGAGCATTGTTTCTCGGCCCGGCGAGTCGGAATTGTATCAACTCGTTTAGTGGAATGCCTTGAGCCGCGCTTGCTACACGGCGGTCAAAAACATCGCCCAATGTCTCTGTCGGAACGACCTGAAAGCCTTTTTGTTCGTAAACCGGTCGACTAATCGCGTACCTTAGACCGAGCGTCAGAGTCAAATTATGACCCAGTTTCCAGGCATCCTGAAAATATGAATCGTATTCCTCGGTGGCGAAGTTGCGAACCGTCGGAGTTCCGATTGGCACGACATTTCCCTTGATGTCATAGTTGAACTGCCCGGTATATTGTGAATACCGGCCAATCAATGCGGTCGCGGCGTTCTGGACAGTGGAGCGGAAACCCCCAGCGATGGTGTAACCGGCGCTTGTTATCGCGCGGTCAATGACGCGACCCGACGAATCATAGAACGAGGGGTTAGTGACTGCGCTGTCGAAAGCATTCCCCAATCCGTTGCGCCGATTGCGGATAATACGAACATTCCCACCAAACTGGAGCGTATGCGACCCCTTGATCAACGTGAAGTCATCCGTGATGTTCGTCACGGGAGTCTTGCGGCTTAAGTTCCTAGCAAAAAGCAATGGTGAATATACAAAACGGAAGCTGATGGCGTTTTCATTCGAATCTCCCTGGTTGGTAAACGCCTGTTTAGTTAAACCATACCGAAAATTGTTAATTTTATTGGTCGAAATTACCCAGTTGTGACCGACGGCAAGACCCATCGGGTGGCTCCAGCTGGACACTCGCTTCGTGCCCGGAAATGCCGATACTCCTACCGCATTGTCCCATTCATAGTTACCTCGGACAAATAACTGTTGAGTATTAGTCAAATTATAGTCAAGTTTAACAATATGCGTATTTTCGATAGTTGTCGTCGGGGCGTTGAACAGGAATCCGCCCGTATTGACTCCGTCGCCAACGGTTGTATTATTTGATGCAAATTTCGAAGTTACACTTGCGAAAAGTGACACCGCCAAAGGATTCACCCGAACTATCGGATAGATTTGGTTTAATTGAGCAGTACTCAGCTCGCACTTTCCGTTGACACAACCAGGCCCAGTTCCATCAAATCGCAACCTACCTTGACCTAAATGAGCAAGCGGAACGACTCGATTTAAGGACACTCCCTCTGTCTGTGTCTGGCGCTCAAACGAATAGAAAAAGAACAACTTATCTTTCTTGATCGGCCCGCCGATCGCCCCGCCATAGACTTTACGGGCAAGGCTTGGCCTATCTACATCTGAAAGGTTATTGAAAAACGAATTCGCCGAACCTTTGGTCGGTCGATAAAAATAGAACATCGATCCTCGTAAATTATTGGTACCGCTCTTGGTTACCAGAGAAATCTGAGCTCCTGATGAACGGCCTTGATTCGCGTTTGCTCCGACGCTGGTGATGCGAAACTCCTCGACTGATTCTGTC
>JBGTCS010000253.1:0-7423 GCA_041748715.1 Pyrinomonadaceae bacterium
AAATTAGATGAACAAATGATGAGCCGATGTCTTGAATTGGCGAAGATCGCAGCTAAGAACGGAGATGCTGCCGTCGGTTCGATCATAGTAAGAAACGGCGAAATTATTGCTGAAGGCATCGAATCCGTAAGGTTGGAAAAAGACCCGACCGCACACGCCGAGATCAAAGCGGTACGTTTCGCTTGCAAGAAATTACACACACTTGATCTGTCCGATTGCGTTTTGTACACGAATGTCGAACCGTGCTGGATGTGTTCCTACGCAATCCGACAAACAAGAATTAGTCGTGTTGTGTTTGGCAGTCGAAACAAATACATCGGCGGATTCAGTTCCAGATTTCAGATTTTGATGGATGAAAATCTTATGATGCCATTACCAAAATTAATTGGTTGGATCGGTGACTGTCGTTTTCGATTTTTTGTTCATGCTGGTTCCAGCTGCGCAAATATCGCTCGATGTTGCGATAGTCTTCCAGCTCAAAACAAATACGCCTCACGAAATTCTCATCCTGCATTCTCTGCGACGCTTAGTTTTGATCCGATCTCGATTCTTTCAACAACTTAGCGGCAGTCCATCGGGTTGCTGCTTTTCTGTTTCCGTCTATTTTTCACTAAGGTCGTCGGTTCGACTCCGATGGGCGGCTCGATTATTATCAACGCTTTGGACGATGTTTGAAAAGGCGGTTTTTGGCGCGATTGAGGGCAGCATTCTGTTGCCAAGCTATCACGGGTCCGAAGACACTCGAAACGCCTTAGTTGCCCGCTGATCGATTCGATACCCTATTAAAATTCGTTGCACCCGTAAAAATACTAGAGCGTCCGAAATGTCCCGAAAACCCGACACTTACCGACTTTTTTCTTCCCTGCCAATTATCGTCAGCGAAGACGACGATCTTCTCGATCGATACGAAAACGTGGGGGAATGTTTTCAAGCTGCCTATCAATTGAAACTCTCAGATCGGCCAACTCTTTAGCAGACAATAGAGCCGAGGCCAGTGGATAGATGTCATTTTCTTCAAGCCGGTTATGTTTCTCAAGTCGCCTAGTAACCACTGTCAGACTTTTCTCTATATCATTAAGATCGAGGGCTTCGGCTTCCTCCGAATCGCCGCCGCGCAAACGATTTACATCTCTACCGATTTCCTTAACAAAAAAATCATGATCGCGTTTTAGAGTGGAGATGTCCTTAGGCAGGCGATTTACTACATCTAGAAGTGTTTTCGGAAGACCCGGATCGCTGGCTTTTCGTAATAGGACGGGAAACAAATGCAGATGTTCAGCCCGTATATGCACAGCCAAGAGAGCCCAAAAAAAATCTAGATTCTGGAAGGTCTTTCTTCGATCGCCACCTTCCAATGCCTTAAATACTATTTCGAGCATTGCGTCGAGCTTCGAATGATCGTGTGCGAGTAAAATGTCGTGTTGCTGGTTCATGGCCTATGAACTGGCAAGCTCGCTTTTCTGCGTAGGGACGAAACTGTAGATCAAACCTGCCGCAGCAGCGATCCAGGCGGCGAACGCTATGTAGATAAATGCTCTTGGAATGACCATAAGAGGTTCGAAATTTATAGCTTTGGACAATTGGAAGGTGCACGTCGTATACATCCCAAGCGGAAAGACCATTCCCCAATATTGCGGATCATAACGGAGTGGGTATTTCTTATATATGTGCCGCCAGAATCCTAGAATAAATAGCAAAGGTATCCACCATGATCCGGCGGCCCAAAAAAATAGAGTAAAGCCTTTGAGAAATGGCCTTATCTCTGCTAGCAAATTCCACTCGCCGCCTGCCAGAATCAGTCTTGACCCTGCCAGCGTGGTTATCGCGACGGCACCCATATTTATCCAATACGGCGGTGTCATCCTCTCGCTTGTCAGATCCAGAAATGTAAATCGGTAAAATATCAGCGTGATGAGCATCAGGTATAGCATGCATCCTGCCAAAAACATGCAAAGTGTAAAAAATAGAACGACGCTGCGATACTCGCCGAAATGATCTGCGAGCAGAGTACCCAACACGGAAATGGATTGAGTTGCTACGGCGGCGATAAGCCATGTTCCACTTAGCCCTTTCACAAGATCTGGTTTGTTTTCGCGTATTGTGACAAGCGTGAAGAACGAATACATCACAATCGCCCATAGGATCAGTCCAACGAACCACAACACCCTTGCGGCCCCGAATTGCCCTGCGACAATTATTAACTGACTTCCTAATACACATGTACCCGCGACAACCGTAAAAAACCCAGGCCCGCGGACATGATCGCTGATGTCAGCGAGCACGCGTGGAAAAAACCTGGTAATTCGAATCAATAGGAGCAAGACAAGAACCAGATAAGCGACAATGTTAATAAATAGAAGCAGCCAGGCGACCGCCTCGAACCCAAGCAAATGCGCCGAGACCGAGACAATGCCCGTCGCCATGACCAGAGCGAAATAACCGGGAAAGAGATTTGCGATAGCTTCGCCGATCTTTGAATTATTTTCTATTGATGGGCCCATATATGCTTTCGTCACGACCGTCAAACCTGATATCAAACCCCGGAATAGTACCCGACAATAAGTGACAAGATTGTCAGGACCCCATAAATTACTTCCCAGATGCCGATTTTCATCGCCTTCATTCTTGTGCGGTACCGCGAGAGGCCGAATGCGGATCTCGCAAAAAGAAGCAGGAAAACTGGTACAGTAATAAATGGCAAATAGCCGGCGAAAACGAGCCCGATAACCCCGGCCAATCCGGTCAAATGTACTACCGCAGGCATCAGTTTCGAATAATCCTTTCCCTTTTCCAGGTTTAGCCGATTACGCACGTAGAAAATCGAAGGAATAAGCCGGGCAATCAATAGAAACCAGATCGCTGCTGCATTCTGCCACGGCAATCCCCCGGCAAGGACGATCGCGGCGGCCGACGATGACATCGCGACTGCACCGGTCATCTCGGCTAGTAACAGGCGGCTTCGCCGAAAAACATCGCAATAGATCTGATAGGCCGCAAGCGGCATTATCAATGCAAACGGGAGCAGACTCGACCTATCGGCGAATACCAAGCTGCCCGCGAGCCCCGTCAGTAAAATGCCTGAGAACACGAGAATAAAATTGAGAGCGATGGCGGTTTGAGGCAGCCATCGTCCCGCAACCCGATCCGCAACAAATATTTGCAATGGTCGCCGCAACAGAAAAGCTCCGATCACCATTAATGCGATCCACGGCGCCGCCGGTGAAAAGGCAATAGCCATACCAGCAACAAGGGGTTCAAACAAAAATCCCCAAGATCCATGTTCGACCGGTAGGGCTACGGCTCTTACACGGACCTTGGGCCGCCTATTATCAATGGCGAGTACAGTGGAGGACATAAATCAAAGTACCGCGGGCGAAAACACCTTTTGCTCCAGCTCGATAGCACGCGGAAAGAGGATGTTGTTTTCCAGATGAATATGCTGGTGAATATCGCGTTCAAATTCCCCAAACCGGTGATAGAGAGCTGTAAAACTCGGACAAGCACCATCGGGTAAAGTGTAATCGTTCGTTATCGAACGCATTTTTAATAATAATTCACCAACCTCCTCGTGTTCTGCATTCATCATCTTGATCGGATGTTGAACTGTTCCAAACGGTGGAAACTGAGCCGTCAGTTTAATTGAATGACTGTAGTCGAGTTTTCGGATGTACGGAAAGAGCACCATTTCCTCTTTCATCATGTGCGGCTCTAGATCATCACATACCGCCTGAAACAATTCTTTTAATTCAATAAGATATTGATAGTGCTCACCGTGGCGGCTGGCGACCTTCGCCATTAAAGGCGTCAAATGCGTCATCTCATTCCGTGTGTAAACGTGATGTTTGTCGAGAATGTGGTCAACCAATTCGCTCAATGGCATGTTGGAATAGGATTTGACATCTCCACCATTTACAGCGGCCAGAACTCCATCAATCTTTCCGACCACGATATCGGGACTTGCACCAACATTCCGGCAGGCCTCATCAAACGGAGTATCCCCATGACAACAATAGTCAATCTTAAATTCCTCAAAGACACGCGTTGTGATGGGCATCTCAAGAGCTATCTCACGAACTGTCTTCCCTTGCACATTAATCATTTTTATCCTCCAAATGTATACTTCGCCAACTATTATTGCCTACGGACAAAGGGATAAACATGATTTGGGTCATGTTTCGCAAAGGTCTGGACCGTTAACAGGCTTCGACGCCTTTGGGGTGCGGATACCGATCAGACTGGTCCTCATCATTATGGGCGTTTAAGCAGACAAAATCTTTCTCGATCAAAAACTTCAGAACCGTACGTTCGTCCAGTTTTTTACTTCCCTCGATGCTGATCTGATCGCTCTCGACCCAGTGATCGACAATCGTTTCGGGAACGCTGACGGTTATCCGACCGCTGTCAAATTTCCCTGAGAACTCGTCATCTCGTACCTTTTTGAGCGTGTAGCAAAAATCATTTTGCCCGTTATGGTCAAAGTTTACTATCTCGTCAATACGCCCCGTCGAACCAAAGTCTTGAACCTCCGATCGGCCTAAACGAAATCGCAGTGAATTTCCCCTAATCCTAAGTTTCATAAGTCAATCCTAAACACAAAGTAGGCTGCAAATCGATATCAGACAAACAGTAAGATAATCTGATTTAGATCACTTTCGACACAGTCATTACCGGTCAATTTGCGTATAACGCTAACGGAGGTTTCGATCCTCTGCTTGGTCCTTAAGAATCTTTCAATTGCTTCCGCTGCCTGATCGGCTTCCACCACAAAAAGATGGTAAGAGCGATCAACCAACAGACGCCCGACGCCACGATCAGCGGAACAAGCTGCCCGAAATGCTCTGCGAGTGCCGCCTCGATCGTTGCGGAGAGTATCCACAACTGGGCGATATTTATCATCACCAGAAGCACCAGACGTGATTGCCATACCGCCGTACGGCCCTTTGTGAACACACGTCGCTCGACCGGAATTTCATTCGCAATATATTTGCTCTTGGCAGATGAAATCTCGTTAGGCTGAGCCATGTTCACCTCCTGCGTTCCTCATACCGACGGCCCATATTATGCCGTCACGCTTTTCCACGATTATCTGACCGAGAGGCCTCGGCGGTGGGCCGTAAAGCACATTGCCGGTGTGAACGTCAAAACCGCCCTCATGACACGGGCACTCGATCCGGTCGGCTTCTTTTGCGTAATATACCGGGCAGGTCAGGTGCGTACATTTCTGCTCAAATGCGTAGTAATTGCCATCAGCTGCACGGATCAGAATCGCGGTATCGTTCTTTTCTGGATAGTGAAAATTTAGAGCCGATCCGGGAGCAAGTGCCTCAGCGCCTTCGATTTTCATCGGCGTAAACGATTTTTCAAATTGCGAATCATAAGCTAGCTTTCCGGCAAACCCGGCCGCTCCAACAAAAAGTGCGCTTGAAGTCAGAAAAAGGAAATTGCAAAACTCCCGCCGTGTAACCTGTGCTTCTTCATCAACCTGGTAAGGAAACTCGGCTTGATACGGAGCAGTAGCCGTCCGAACCGTTTGCTCGCCCGAGATTTCGTTCGAAACCTTGCCATCGGCTTCGAGAATGTCTTTTACAGTATTTTCATTCAAATATTTAGAATTCATTACTTTTGTCCGATTCTTCGACCTGTGTGTCGATCCATGATTCCTGCGCGGCCCGTTGTCCGTCCGCAACCGCAACTCGACCTTCAAATACGCCGCAGCCGTCCACTTTCACCTCGTCAGCATCGGTTGGAAGCATCAGATACACTTTGGTCTCGACATGCTGGTTGCCAAAGACATGCGCGTTCACGGGCTTTGTTCGCCGGAGCGGAACGATCTGTTCATATTTCCCAAACGCGATTGCACCGGTCGGACAGACGCTTGCGCACATCGGCTGTAAGCCCTCGCTCGTCCGATCAAAACACATATCGCACTTCATCATCAGATGCATTGATGAGTTGTATTTTGGAACGCCGAATGGACATGCGTTCACACAATTGCGGCAGTCAAGACAACGGGGCTTCATCGCCGACATCACCACACCGTCCTCGTTTTGCTTGATCGCATCGGCCGGGCAAACAAGAGCGCAGGTGGGTTCTGTGCAATGCATGCAGACTGTGGGCATAGTTGCCGTCGTTTCCGCACGGTCGATGTAATCGACGAATATCATTGAATAGCCTTTATGGGTGTCGCACTCGCGACAGGCCGACACGCACGATCGGCAGCCGATACATCGCTGCGGATCAATGAACATTGTTTCTTTCATAATGATGCCCCCTTTACTTTCCTCTCTGAACTTCACTGAGCGATACACCTTTTCTGCCCTGTCCAAGAATCGGAAGTTCTCGAGAATGAATTTTTTCGATCCTCGCCGCGCACGCTTTGTATTCCGGTATTTTTGACGTTGGATCCAGTTTTGGATTGGTCAATTGGTTTACAGCAATCTGCTCGCCCCAGTGATACGGGATAAATATCGTGTCCGGTCGAATTGTCCGGACAACGAGAGCCGGGAAAACGCCCTCGCCCCGCCTTGAGACCACCTTTACACGCTCGCCGTCGTTTATCTTCATCGCCATCGCGGTTTCCGGATGTATCTCAACATACGGCTCTGGACACTGCTGAACCAGGAACCCGATCCGTCTCGTTTGATTACCCGATAAATACTGGTAAACGACACGCCCGCTTGTCAGGATCAACGGAAATTCTTCATCTGGCTTTTCGTCGGCTCCATGATATTCGATCGGGTGAAACTTCGCTTTCTTGTCCGGATGATAAAATTCTTTGTTTTCAAAGAGTCGCGGGGTTCCCGGGTGATCTTCCGTTGGACATGGCCAAAACACGCCATTTTGTTTGTCGATCTTTTCGTAGGTAATACCAAAGTAATCAGCCTTACCGCCTTTTGACGCAACGCGCATCTCATCGAAAATCTCGCGGGCGCTGTTAAATTGGAAATACTGTCCGCGTCCCATGCGGCGACCGATTTCCTGAATGATCCACCAATCCTCTTTGGCCTCGCCCGGCGGATCAATCGCCTTGTTGATCTTTAGTACGCGTCCTTCGGCGCTTGTCGTTACGCCTTCATCCTCGGACCATGTTGTGCCCGGCAGAACAACATCTGCATACCGCGACGATTCGCTCATAAAAAAGTCGATGTTGACGTTGAATTCGAGGCCTTCGAGCGATCGGCGGATGTTGTTGATATCCGGCAAACTGACCATTCCATTGTTACAGATCGAAAGAAAGCCCTTGATCTCACCCTCGCGCATTTTGTCGAACATCTCCACGACGGAGACGCCAGCCTGCGGCAATTCATCTTCAGGCAGTCCCCACACTTCGCAGGTATGTTTACGGTGTTCGGGATCATTGATCGAACGTTGGCCCGGAAGCTGGTCGGCTTTTTGCCCGTGTTCGCGTCCGCCCTGCCCATTT
>JBGTCS010000254.1:0-1733 GCA_041748715.1 Pyrinomonadaceae bacterium
GTATTTTCCCGCAGTCCCACCGGTACCGTTATATACGGATATCCGGCAACAGCAGCTATCGACCACGTCGCCCCGCTTGTCGGGGAAACGATCGCGTCCAGTTTGTTTTTAGCGATCACGGCGTCTATCCCGTCTTCGCGGGTTGCCTGTTTGATCTTCGCCAGAGCATCGGTGTAGGCCTTGTCCGACAGGTCGCCCTTTTCCTGAGCTTGAAGAAAAAGCTCCTGCCCGAAAAGCGGCAATTCTTTTTCTTTGTTCTCGTCGTTAAATTTGATCAGTTCAGCGAGCGTCGTGTATTTTGAGCCACGCGCCGCCAGGTATTTATTCAGATCGGTCTTGAATTCATAAAGCAAGACATTGGTGCGGTCGGGTGCGATCTTTGTGTAATCAGTTTCGAATGTAACGTCGACGAGCGTTGCTCCGGCATTGCGGAGCGCATCAATAAATGGCTGGTAATATTCTTTCAGCTCGGGCCGCGTCGTGTATTGCATCGCCAGGCCGAGCCGGGCACCTTTGAGGCCATTCGGGTCGAGGAATTTTGTGTAATCTTTTGCGGCATTTTTGACGGCAGCGGTCGTGATCGGATCCTGCTTGTCCCGCCCGACCATGGCGGTGAGCATGATCGCGGCGTCGGTCACTGTGCGGGCCATTGGGCCGGCCGTGTCCTGCGTGTGGGCGATCGGGATGATACCGGTCCTCGAGATCAACCCGAGCGTAGGTTTGATACCGACAACGCCATTTGTATTGGCGGGGCAGATGATAGAACCGTTGGTCTCAGTACCGACGGAGGCGGCGGCCAGATTGGCCGATACCGAAACCCCCGAGCCTGAACTGGAACCGCACGGATTTTGATCTAGAAAATAAGGGTTGTTCGTCTGTAGCCCGCGGCCCGACCAGCCGCTGATCGATCGCGCTCCGCGGAAATTTGCCCATTCGCTTAAATTGGTTTTTCCGATGATCACGGCACCCGCTTTGCGAAGCTGCTGCACGACAAACGCATCGTGTTTGGGCGTCGGAGCATCAACGAGGGCGAGCGAACCGGCCGTTGTGAGCATTTTGTCGGCGGTGTCGATGTTGTCCTTTATAAGGACCGGCACTCCGTGGAGCATCGAACGGATCTTGCCTTTTTTCCGCTCTTTATCAAGCTGATCGGCGATCGCAAGTGCGTCCGGATTCAGTTCGATCACGGACCGGGTTTTGGCATCGACCTGCTTTATCCTCTCAAGATACATTTCAGTCAGTCGCCGCGAAGTTAATTGCCCCGATCTCATTTTGGATTGAAGTTCGGGAATCGTGATCTCTATAAGTTCGGGATACGGACCGGTGTCGTGAAATGGGGTCATTTCGCCTCTTGTGTTTCGAAACAAAACTATTGATGTCAATCCGGCGGCTCCGGCCTTTAAAAAATCACGTCGCGTTTTTTGGTCTTTTTTAGTCATGATCCTATTGTGGTGAAATGGCAATTATCCTCGATCAGGAACGTTAAAGTCTTTATCCTATTATTGAAACAGTTTTTGTATGATAACCCCGATCAACTCTGTACCAAAATCGTATCAAGATACGACCGGACAAGCGGAATCTCTGACTTCCGGAAATTATCAGCCGAATCGAGCAAAACGATACGCCCTCGTTCCATCAAAGCGATCCGGGAACCAAGCCGCATCGCCTCCTGTAGGTCGTGCGTCACAAATACCGCGGTCTTGCCGAGGTCGCGTACTAGGCGTGCAAATTCT
>JBGTCS010000255.1:0-12231 GCA_041748715.1 Pyrinomonadaceae bacterium
GAAAGAAATGTCGCGGAGCGAACCAGAAACGAGAAACTAGAAACGAGAAACGCGAAACTCAGACAAGCATCATCGCCGGTGTCTCGAGCATCTGCTTGAAGGTCTGCAGGAACTTCGCTCCGGTCGCGCCATCTACGACGCGGTGATCGCATGACATCGTGACGTTCATTATCGAACGCACAACTATCTCGCCGTCAAGAGCGACTGGTGTCGGGTTTGCTCCGCCAACCGCTATGATCGCGGCTTCGGGTGGATTGATGATCGCCGTAAACTCCTTGATCCCCATCATCCCGAGATTGCTGATCGAGAATGTTGCTCCGGTGTATTCTTCCGGCTGTAATTTTCTCGCCTTTGCTTTTGACGCCAGGTCCTTGATCTCTGCTGCGATCTCGGCGAGACCTTTTAAGTTCGCACCGCGCACGACAGGCGTGATCAATCCCTCATCGATCGCCACAGCGACACCGATGTCAGCCTGCTCATAAAATCGAACGACCTTGTCCTGATATGAAGCGTTTACCCACGGATGTTTTACGAGAGACATCGCTGCGGCCTTCACAATGATGTCGTTGACGCTGATCTTCGCATCGTCCTTGAGATTCGCATTGATCTGCTTACGGACCGCGAGTGCGTTGTCCATCTCGATCTCGACCGTCAAATAGAATGTCGGGATCGGGCCTATTGATTCGGCCAGCCGACTAGCAATGACCTGTCGTATCTTCGACGTCGGCTCGTCATTGTATGGAGAGGCTCCTACGATCGTCGAAGGAGTGAACGGTTTTTGGTCTTTGGTCTTTGGTTTTTGGTCTTTGGACTCCAGGGCCCCTTCGATGTCGCGTTTTATGATCCGACCGTTTGGCCCCGAGCCGCTAACGTTCCGTAGATCGATCCCATTGTCGGCGGCCATGCGGGCAGCGATCGGGGACACGATCAAACGACCGTTTTCCGATTTGGGATTTGGGATTTCGGATTTGGGATTTTGAACAGATACAGCAGCAGGTGGTGCTGCCTCCTGGCTCTCGTCTCCCGTCTCCTGTCTCTTGTCTTGCTTCTCCCCGTCCCCGCGTCCCTCTTTCCCCGCGTCCTTCTTCGAGGCTCCACCGTTTGAGGAAGTCTCCTCCAGCAGCGAGGCGATGTCCTCACCTTTCTTCCCGGTGATCGCGATCGCCTCACCGAGTGCGGCGCTCTCGCCGGCTTGTTTCAGGATTTTGAGAAGCGTGCCGCCCTGAAGAGCGGTCATCTCCATCGTCGCTTTGTCGGTGTCGACCTCGGCAAGTGTCTCGTTCGCCTCGTACGCGTCACCCTCGTTCTTTACCCAGCGAGAGATCTGTCCCTCTTCCATGGTGGGTGAAAGTTTCGGCATCAAGAATTTTTCGGCCATATGTTTCCTACAACTCCCCTCCTGTCCTAGGAGGGGTGACAGCCGCTTCGGCTGACGGGGTGGTGCTCTATTACTCGGTCCGATCTGCCAACTACAAATAACAAACTTCTTTCACCGCCGCCACGATTTTTGCTACATCGGGCAAGGCTAAAGCTTCAAGATTCTTGGCATACGGCATCGGTGCTTCGGCACAGGAAATACGTTTGACCGGGGCGTCCAGATAATCGAACGCATGCTCCATCATCATGTGCGATATCTCGGCTCCCACGCTGGCGAATGAATGCGATTCTTCGGCAATCACGAGCCGATTTGTTTTCTTAACGGATTCGACGATTGTGTCAATGTCGAGCGGTTTGATCGTTCGTGGGTCTATCACCTCGACCGATACGTCAAATTCTTTTTGGATCTGCTCGGCGGCCTGCAATGCCATGGGAACCGTCATTGACCGGGCGACGATCGTACAATCGGAGCCTTCGCGTTTTACATCCGCGACGCCAAGCGGGATCGTGAAATCTTCGTCCTCAGGCACCTCGCCTTTGAGTCCGTACATCCGTTCCTGTTCGAGAAATATTATCGGATTATCGTCCCGGATCGCCGATTTTAAAAGACCCTTTGCGTCGGCCGCGGTAGAAGGCATCACGACTTTTAACCCCGGGAAATTCGCGTAAAAAGCTTCAAAGGCTTGAGAATGCTGCGACGAAACCTGATAGGCGGAACCATTCGGGCCGCGAAAAACTATCGGAACTTTAAACTGCCCGCCAGACATGTACAGCATCTTGGCAGCGTGATTAATGATCTGGTCGGCAGCAAGGATCGAAAAGTTCCAGGTCATAAATTCGATCACAGGGCGAAGCCCGGCCATCGCGGCGCCGACGCCTACGGCCGCAAATCCGAGTTCGGTGATCGGTGTATCAACGACGCGTTTGTCGCCAAATTCCTTCCAAAGCCCCCGAGTGACCTTGTACGCGCCGTCGTACTCAGCGACCTCTTCGCCCATTATAAAGACGTTCTCGTCCCTTAAAAGTTCTTCGCGCAACGCCTCGTTAAGAGCGTCGCGAATCGTTAAAACCGCCATATATTAGGTTATCGAACCGTCTAAATTATGAGATCGACACGCCGAATCTTCGCTCTACTTCCTCAAGCGGAATGCCAGGCGTGTTTTCTTCGAATCGAATGGCTTCTTCCAGATCGAGCACATCGCGTATATCGTTTATCCATTCTTTTAATGCCAAAAATTCGGCATAGGGAATAATGGCATACTCTTTTTCGCCGCTTTTCGATAGAAATTCCGGATGTAATTCAATTGTCCGCATATTTAGTAAGCCTCTTTCCGGTGTATTATTCGGTAAACATGAATCGTTTGACCATTTATGTTGAAGAGAATACGATAGTCCCCGACTCTTAATCTAAACTTTGGATCGAAATTCTTCAATCGCTTCACGTCGCCGAAAAGATCCTTTTGAAGCAATCTGATTTTTCGCACAATTTGCTGTGCAATTTTGGGATTCATAGAATCCAAATCTTTTATCGCGCGAGGCTTAAAGTCAATGGCATAATTCATGACTAGGCCAGCACATCCGTCCACAATTCACTCTCATCCGGCAGCGGGCTTTCGTCCGCAAACTTGACCGCTCGGTCTACCGCATCGATCGCTTCCTGGTCGATCTTTTCAAAATCTTTTGGGCCAAATAATTTAGATTCTTTTAAACTTTCCTGGAATAGAACGATCGGGTCGCGTTCCTGATATTTAAGGATCTCATCGCGGGTGCGATAATTGCCCGGATCCGACATTGAATGTCCCATAAAGCGGTAAGCACGAACCTCTAAAAGGGTCGGCGAGCCGTCTTTTCGAGCCCGTTCGATCGCTCTGAGCGTCGCCTCGCGGACCGCCATTACATCCATGCCGTCGACGAATTCGTTCGCCATTTCAAACGCATCCGCTTTTTTCGAAATGCTCCGCGAACTCATTGCTCGAGCCTGTGAAGTTCCCATGCCGTACTGATTATTTTCACAAATGAAAATACAGGGTAACTTCCACAACTGGGCCATGTTAAGCGATTCGTGAAAGATGCCTTGGTTTACAGCCGCTTCGCCAAAAAAGCAGAGGACCACCTGGCCCGAATTTTTGTATTTTGCGGCGTAAGCCATGCCCGTTCCGAGACCGATCTGGCCGCCGACGATGCCGTGTCCGCCGTAAAATTCAAGTTCTTTAGAGAACATATGCATCGAGCCGCCTTTGCCGCCGACACATCCGCCCGCTTTGCCGTAAAGTTCGGCCATGACACTTTCGGGCGTGATCCCTTTGACCATCGCCTGAACGTGGTCGCGATATGACGTGATCACCATATCGGTTGGCTTAAGAGCCATCATCGAACCGACACCGATCGCTTCTTGGCCGATATATAAATGACAAAAGCCGCCGATCTTGCCCATGCGATAAACTTCGGCGCACTTTTCTTCGAACTTCCGCCCTAACACCATCTGATAGAGCATTTCTTTCAGCAGTTTCTTGTCGGTCTTCTTTATGGAAGCCAACTGGGAAGCTTGCCGGGCCTTAAATTCAGCTTTCGCCTGTTCGACCTCTACAAATTCGGTAAATCCTTTATCTTTTTCAACTTTTTTTGTCGAATTACCATTGCCATTTGTCGGGGTTTTCGACGTTTTGGCGGCTGGTTTTTGACTAGTGGCTGCTTTTGGCAAAATCAAATCCTCCGTCGGAATAAAAAGGCGATAGTTCGCAATTAATCTACGTTTGGATATTATAAGTGAGCATCAAGGTTTGTGCAAAAGATTCGCCTGCGGTTTATGTTCGGAAAATCTTGAAAATGTTATAGTTTTTGTTTAGTTTCAGGCAAAACGAGTATGGTGATTCTCCGAATTTTATTTGCGGCTTTGTTTTTATCCGCAGTTGCATTTGCACAAAATCCAGCCGCATGGACCCTGTCATCCGGCGCAAAAGGTAAATCGATCAAAGCCGGAGAGAGCATTACGGCTAAATTAGACGCCCAGATCGAATCAGGATGGCATCTCTATGCGCTTGAACAGCCCGAGGGAGGCCCGATCGCCACGACGATCAATATATCTGAGGGAGTGCAGTTTGAAATTTCGGGAAAGATCGCCTCGCCCAAACCGATCGAAAAGATCGATCCTCTTTTTACAGGTCTTGACGGTAAACCGCTTGAAACCAAGTACTACATGGAATCCGTAACCTTTACGGTTCCCTTGAAATCGGCGGCTGACTCGAGCGGTGACGATCTGGCTTTGGATGTTAGATTTCAGCTCTGTGACGAAACCCGATGCCTCCCTCCGAAAACTCAACGGGTATCCTTATTTGGCGTCGAAGACGTAAAAAGATCGGGAGCAAATCCGCAAGCTTCGGCCACAACCGCTTCGACGGACACCGATCCTGCAGTATCGAGCCCAATAATTAACAGCCAGACTCCGGCCGACCTCTGGCCCTTTCTCTGGCTCGCGGTAACTCTTGGAGCATTGTCATTACTGACGCCATGTGTGTTTCCGATGATACCGATCACGGTTTCGTACTTTACAAGTCATTCTTCGGGCAGCCGGGCAAAATCGGTCAAACTCGCGACGATCTATTCCATTGGCATCATCGGCACATTCACAATTGTGGGAATGCTGCTCGCGATTTTTGTCGGCGCCGCGGGAATCAATCTGTTTGCCGCGAACCCATGGATCAATTTGCTGATCACCGCCATATTTCTGTTCTTTGCGTTCAACCTATTTGGTGCCTATGAGATAACGATACCGACCGGAATCTTAACTCGGCTCGACAGCATTACGCGGAGTAAAGAAGGGGAGGGCAGCGGGATCATCGGAGCATTGCTGATGGGGCTGACCTTTACGTTGACCTCTTTTACGTGCACGTCGCCGTTTGTCGGCACTATTCTCGTTTCCGCATCGCAGGGCGATTGGCAAATGCCTCTATTAGGAATGCTGGCGTTCTCGTCGGTTTTTGCACTTCCGTTTTTTGTTCTGGCTCTTGCTCCTCAACTGCTTTCGCAACTTCCGCGGGCTGGCGGATGGATGAATTCGGTAAAGGTCGCGATGGGTTTTCTCGAAGTTGCGGCAGCGATGAAGTTTATCTCGAACGTCGATCTGGTGTGGAAATGGGGCATCTTTACCCGCGATGTTGTGCTTGCGGTTTGGATAGCGATCGGTGTTGTACTTTCGATCTATCTGCTGGGCAAATTCCAGCTGTCCCATGATTCCAAACCAGAACGTCTGGGTGCGTTTCGAATGTTTTCGGCCGTTATTAGCCTGGCGGTCAGCTTTTATCTGCTGACCGGCTTGTTCGGTGCCAAACTGGGCGAACTCGAAGCATTTCTGCCGCCGGATCTAAACAGATCATCCGCTCGTTTTCTCGGAAACAGGGACGACGAATTGAAATGGGTCGTAAACGATTTTCCGGGTGCCCTCGCCCTAGGAAAAACGGAAGGAAAACACGTCTTGGTCGATTTTACCGGCTACACCTGTACAAACTGCCGCTGGATGGAGGCAAATATCTTTATCAAGCCCGAGGTTGAAGCGGAGTTGAAGAAATTTGTCCTTGTTCAGCTTTACACTGACGGCGAAGGTGAGCTTTACGAAAAGCATCAACAAATGGAACAGGATATGTTCGGTACGGTAGCTTTGCCGTTTTACGCTGTCTTTGACGGCGACGGCAAAATTATCTCAAGCTTCCCTGGGCTGACAAGAAATGCATCTGAATTCGTTGACTTTTTGAAGAAATCGCACAAGAATTAGACACAGATCCCAGAGGAGTTTTTGTATCTAATGAATGTTTCGGTTCACAGCCTTATAGACGGCCTCCGCACAATATCCGACGAAGAATTTACATGCGACAATGTTTACCGGTTTTTAGGTGAAAATCCGGTGGATGTCGATACTATCTCGCAATATTTTCATTGGAGCCCGAGTTTTTATACCCGCAATCTGATCTACAAAAACGAGCGTTTTGAAATGATGGCGATCTGTTGGGAAACGGGCCAGGAATCGCGGATTCACAATCACGCAGATCAGCAATGCTGGATGACAGTGCCCGTCGGAAGGCTTCGCGGCCAGAATTTTGCGATCGCGGACATCGATGAATCGAAAGGGCTCTGTAAACTGACGGAAACTGACAATTTCGAGTTGGCGGATTGTCTGGCGGCAAAGGTCGAACTCGAGCAGCCCATTCATCAAATACTAAATCTTGCCGACTTTGACGAACGGGCCGTGAGCATACATATTTACTCAAAACCGTTCGACCGATGCCTTTGCTATTGTCGCGTGACCGATACTTTTAAGGATGTGCCGCTGTTTTATACGAGTGTGGACGGCAAACTCTGTGATGGGATAGTTCTCTGAGATGGATATCAGCCGGACGGCTAAGATCGCGGCATTTGCCATTGTCATTGTGGTGTTTGCCGCGATTCGTTTTTGGGGACTGACCGCGTCTTGTCTCTGGTTTGACGAAATATTTGGGGTTCATGCGGCGACACATTCGTGGAATTCGATCCTTTCATTTGTTGCTCTCGATCTTATACACCCGCCGTTATTCTACATTCTTCTAAAAATCTGGATATCAATCGGCGGTGAGGGCCTGTTATGGCTGCGGCTCTTTCCGGTGATCTTCTCGATCCTTGCGGTTATCCCGTTTATTGCTCTCTGTCGCGAATTAAAACTCTCGTTCTGGACGCAATTGCTCGCCTTATTCATCTTTGCTATCAACGGTTCTTTGATTAAATATGCACAGGAAGTGCGGATGTACAGCCTATTGCTGTTCGTTTCGCTGATCTCAATCTGGCTTTTTGCACGATTCGTTTTGAAGAGCAAAAGCATCATTCCGCTGCTGATGGTCAATATAATCTTGGTCCATACGCATTATTTTGGTTGGCTGGTGGTCCTGTCCGAGGTGGTCGCAATAATGGCGCTTCAGCGACGGGAGTTGAAGCGAATTTTGATAATATTCTCGATAACTTTTATCAGTTATATTCCGTGGATAATGGCGGTTTGGCAGGCGTCGCAAAGCGGCACTGGGTTACGGCAAAACATCGGCTGGATGTCGCGGCCCGGGGTCTCAGAGATTACAAAGTTCATATTCAGTCTGATCGAGCCGTTTTATTACGCGGCGAGCAGCATTGACGCGATGTCTGATTTTCGTGTGTCTGTGCCACTGCTCCTGATTTTTAGCATCGCGGGCCTTCTCTTTATATTTAATTGGAAACGATGTCGCGATATTAGTAAATCGTCGGTCCATTTAATAATCATCTTTATGGCAGTGCCTGTCGTGGTTGCATTGACCGCCAGTTGGGTGCTGCCCTATTCGATATGGGGAACCAGGCATTTGATCATCGTCGTCGCACCGGTTAGCATCCTGTTGGCGATATTCGTGATGGATACTCCGAACACGAGGATACGAACGGCGATGGTTACCTTGATTCTGTTACTTTCGGGTTATGGATTTATTAATTATGCTGGGGCCGATAAGACTCAATATTCGTGGTGCGCGTGGGAGCCATTGACCGCCTACGCACTCAAACAGGCCGATTTAAATATATATGTACTCGAAGACCTAATCGCCTACCACGTCTGGCGTGAGGTAAATGCCGCCCCTAAGAATGGAGTCACCGTAACCAAAATTGAAAACATCGGCGGCGTGACCGAAGACGATGCCTACTTTTTGCCGCGTGGCTTTGATTCGGTGGGAAGAACGGCGTTCGAAAATTTTAATGAAAATGAGTTTTGGTTGTTGTATCGGGCAAAAACATTTGACAGGCAGATGCCGCCGGTTTCACTACTGCTGGAGCGGGGATATCAGATAACTAGTAAAAAAATCGTGGAAACGAAAACTGAAGACGCAATCTTGCTTCATTTCGAGAGATCTATGCAGAGCGTTTTTTAGCCGTCAATAAATGCTGCGAACAGATATCGTCAAAATTTTCGGTGACGATGTCGCTGATCGGCGTGATCTTTACGTCTCCGAAACCATGATTCTCGACAAATTCGATAAGCGATATCTCGTCCCGCCCAAAACAATGTAACCCATACTGATATTTCAGCTTCCCCTTGAGAGAAACATCCGACCTCCAATCGTTTTCGGTCTTCCAAACGTCGTCAAAAAGGGCTACGTGAGCTATCAGCTTGCCTCCGTCGCGTAGCTTTTGCCGGCAATTTTCCAATACCATTGTTAATATTTCGTCGGAGATATGCTGGATCATGGCGATACTGACCACAGCATCGATACTGCCGTCGGGTAAACCGGCAAGCCCGTTATCGTCAGCCGTTAAATACTGGATATTTGGTGCATTGTTGAGTATGCGTGCGCATTCGAGAACCCCGCCAGATATATCGGCAGCAAAAACCCTCTCGGTCTTTTTTGCCAGCACACGCGAGAGAAACCCGGGGCCGCATCCATAATCGAGGACACAGTCATCAGCGGAAATCTGATTCGCCAGGATCTGATCAAAAATCTTTTCGCGCGAGATTCGACAATTTTCAAAACCGGTTTCCAAATACTCAGACTTTGAATATCCGGAATATTTCGGATCGTCCGCGTCCAAAAATAGTGTGGACTCAGCGAGAGAAAGTGCAATGCAAATTGGCGTCGTCGCGATGCAGGCAAAAGTTTTAGGATTGCCAAAACCCACCGGGCCCCCAAAAAGTTTTGAGAGTCCGAGCCGCGTGCCGCCGTCCAACTGATCACTTCGAAGATCTTAGTCATCTTGGACATCGAACTTAACTTCGTTTCCACCGGACGCCGTCCTTTGTATCTTCGAGGATAATTCCTTTTTCGGCCAGAAGATCGCGGATCTCGTCCGAGCGAGCAAAATCGCGATTGTCGCGGGCCGACTGTCGCTCGGCGATCAATTCCTCGATCTCGTCTGCAAGGATCTCGTTGTCATCGCCGCCAAAAATGCCGAGAACGGAATTGAATTTATCCAAGACCCCCAGAACCGCTGTTTGGTCGTCGGCTTTTAGCCCTTCGTTTGCGACGACAGTGTTGATCTCGCGCACCAAATCATGGATCGCTGCCAGTGCCGCTGCGGTATTAAAATCGTCGTTCATCGCCGTCTCAAAATCATTTAGCGACTTGTCGATTACTGTCCGGACGTTATCGTTCGACCCCGGCGAAACCCGGCCATTTGTAACGATTCGTTTAAAATTGTGCAGACGGTCGATAGTGCTTCCGGCCGCTTGCAAGCCGTCGAATGTAAAATTTAACTGTTTACGATAGGGAACCGAAAGCAGTAAGTATCGGATCGCCAGCGGCGAATAACCCTGTTCGCAAAGGTCGCGAAAGGTAAAGAAATTCCCCTTAGATTTAGACATTGTGACATCGTCGATCTTGAGAAATTCGCTGTGGATCCAGTATTTCGCAAACTGTTTTCCGGTCGAACCTTCGGACTGGGCGATCTCGTTTTCGTGATGAGGAAACTGTAGGTCCATTCCGCCGGCATGCAGGTCAAATGTTTCGCCCAGATATTTCATCGCCATTGCAGAGCACTCGATATGCCAGCCCGGTCGGCCGCGTCCGAATGGAGCGTCCCATCCGGTTTTCTCGTCATCGCCGACTAGTTTCCAGATCGCAAAATCTCGAGCGTCCTCTTTGTCATATTTATCCGTATCGACCCGTGCGCTGCCGCCGGCCTTATTTCCCGAAAAACTAATTCGCGAGAGTTTGCCGTAATCCGGAAAGGCAGTGATGCGATAGTATATCGAGCCGTCGGAAGCGTAAGCGTGACCGTTATCGAGCAGCGTGGAAATGATTTCGATCATTTCTGCGATATGCTGAGTCGCCCGCGGAGTTACCTCGGGTCGCTCGTTGCCAAGTGCGTCAAAATCTTCCCAAAAATACTCGATAAATGGTGCCGTAAATTCGTCGATACTTATATTTTGATTCGCCGCCTCGTTTATAATTCGGTCATCGACATCGGTCAAATTAAATACATGCGTCAGTTCGTAACCTTTGTATTTAAGGTATCGTCTGAGAACATCGCCAAAAATAAATGTCCGAAAATTGCCGATATGCGCAAAATTCCAAACGGTCGGCCCGCAGATATACATCCGGACTTTGTTGTCTTCGATCGGTTTAAACTCCTCGACTTGGCGCGATAATGTGTTGAAAAACTTGAGCATAAGATTGCAGTTTAGTCACTATTTGCGGACTTTGCGACTTTGCGTTAGAAATTTATGTAAAGTCACCAGGAACGCAATGTTTATAAATCTCCTCTAACGAATTTCACTCTCGCTTCATCCGAGAACAAATAGTCGCGGCTGTAGAACCGCATCGGATAATCTTTGTCGTAGTTTGCGACGAGTTCGTTTACTTTGTCCAAAAATGACGCACCATTTTTAGACAAATTAAACTCAGTGACCGTCCGCATCCAGAATACGGTCAAAGTTTCGTGATACGGCATTTCTTTTAATAGGTCGATCCCGAACGCTCCGAGTAGCTTAAAAATGCCATCGCGCATTTTGGTCGTCGCCGTTTCGATGTCGTGACGCGTCAAATAATGCAATGCGACCGTCAAATGTTCTGCGTGTTTCCACGCATCGCGCGATATCGTCGCGGTTTCAAACAGATGCACCAGTTCCAATATCTCGTTTTCGTTCTCGTATCTCATAACTGTATTGTTTTAATGCCGATGCGTTTAACCCGGATTCGTCATTAGCGTAAAAACTCCAATTCCGTGCTCAAGCCCGCGCGTAAGCCAGGGCGTATCGCGCAGCTCGGAGGTCACGCCTCCCCCCAAAACCTGACTCGAATCTATCGCCCTTGCTTACGCGCGGGCTTGCGCATTGGGCTTCAATCTCAAAAAACGCCTAACGCCGAATCTGGGTTTAATTAATCTTAGTAGCACAATAAAAAGCGACTGCGGTTTGTCTGCCGCAGTCGCATTCAAATCCGTTAATGCCGGCCACCTATGCGGCCATTTCCTGTAGTTGCTCTTGGATCTCGTCCATAAATAAATATTTGCGCCATTCCGGACGATTCTCGGCGTAATGACAAAGCAGAACGTGATCCAGGCCGAGTCGAAGCAACTTTTGCGATGTCAGCAAAGGCATTCTAGCCTGATCCGGTGTTCGGTTGCCCTTGCGCTGGTTGCATTTAACGCAAGCCGAAACCAGGTTGTGCGGCGTGCTTTCACCGCCCTGAGCACGCGGAAAGATATGGTCAAGCGTCAGTTCTTTCGCGTGTTTCGTCTCGCCGCAATACTGACAGCGGTAACGATCGCGAATATAAATACGTGCCCGTTTCATCGTGGTTTCCCGATTGTTGCGGCGAACATGAACATAGTGACGCAGTCTGACGACGGACGGGACCGGAAAGATCGTCGAAGGTGAATGGAGAACATTATCGCCGTCGTTTTCTTCGACAAAGATCGCGCCTCGAAACCAGAGACAAACCGCACGGGCAACGCCAACCGTTCCGAGCGGCTCGTACGAAAAGTTCAAAAGTAATACTCTTCCTGTTAGCAAACTCATTCTCCTCCTTAAGTCTCCCGCACCGGCAGTGGGCTTTGAACCCGAGTAATTTATTATTTAACCTGCCATGTTCACCTGTCGGTTCTATCGAATAATGTAAAAGTTTATTGTGTTAAACGCAAGCACTATCTGTAGTTCTCACGTGCGTTGGGCTCTGAGCAAACCCTCGTCCAACTCGGCTACAAGGTTATCGAGCCAAGTTGGACTGCATCAAATCTTATCTTTGCGTTTTCTCATTGATCTCGACGTAGGTAGTTTTTGTCGGCAACTTTGGATCGCCAGGATCCAAACTGTGGAGTTTTCCTCGTCAAACTCATATATCACCCGCCAGCGGCGATCAATTATTAGTTGCCGCAATCCTA
>JBGTCS010000256.1:0-1868 GCA_041748715.1 Pyrinomonadaceae bacterium
CGGAATGCCCGAACCTAAGACTCCGGCTTGAGCATAATCGGCCAAATTGTAAGGAGCGTAAAAAGCGAACAGCAGAACGCCGATGAACAGAAATCCGATAAACTGCCCGAGCACGACCGCTCCGCTTGAGAGCAGTGCGAAAGACGCGCGGCTCGGTTTATTTGTACAGAGATAGCGTTGGACGAGGTATTGATCGGTCCCGTGCGTTGACATTGTCAGGAAGCAGCCGCCGATCAGGCCGGCCCAGAATGTGTAGGCCTTCGTGAAATCTAACGTGAAATCAAAAATGTCGAATTTGTCGAACTGCCGACCGATCTCGATGGCTCCGGCAAAGCCGCCTTCGATCTGATTTGCGATCACAATGGCGGCAGCGATCGCTCCTCCGATGTAGATCAAAAGCTGGACGACCTCGATCCAAATGATCGCTTCCATTCCGCCGTAAAAGGTAAAGATAATCATCACCACACCGAGCAGAATGATCGAGCCGACTATCACGACTGTCGCGTCGGTTCCGGGTACAAATGCTGTGTAAACCGCCGCTAAAACTATCGCCGTCAGCAGCAGTCGGATGCCGTCCGCGATGTTTCGCATCACGACAAACAGACTCGATGCGAGCATCTTGACCTTGTTCCCAAACCGCTCGCCAAGCAGTTGATAAACCGTCTGCAGATCGCCCTTAAAGTACAGCGGAATAAAGATCAGCGAGATCACCACGCGGCCGAGCATGTAGCCGAAAACAAGCTGCAGAAATTGAAAATTTCCGTTTCGCGCAAACGCAATTCCGGGCACCGAGATAAACGTGATCGTGCTCGTCTCGGTCGCAACTATTGACATCGCGATCGCCCACCATGGCACATTTCGGCCGCCGACAAAATAGTCCGTCGTCGTTTCCTGCTTACCCGAAAACAGGATGCCAAAGACCGTGATGCCGATCAGGTAGCCAAAAATGATGATGAGATCAAGTGTTTGCATTCGATCAATTCCGCCCAGCAGGCGTTATTACTTTTGCGCCGTCGGCTCCGGCGATGATAACCGTTTCGGTCATCGAGATAAACAGTCCGGTTTCGACCACGCCGACCAGGGCTTTGAGCTGTGTGTGCAGACTGGCCGGATCCGCGATCAGCCCGCAGCGGCAATCTAGTATGTAGTTGCCGTTGTCGCTTATAAAGACTTGATCGTTTTTGACACGGCGCACCGGTTCGATCCCAAGACCAGCAATGCGTTTTGCCGTAATTTCCCACGCAAACGTCACTATCTCGACCGGCAGCGGAAAAGCGCCGAGCTTTTCGACGAGCTTTGTCTCGTCGGCCACGACGATAAACTGTTTCGAGGCTGCGGCCACGAGCTTTTCACGCAGCAGTGCACCGCCACCACCTTTTATCAGATCAAACGACCGGTTGACCTCGTCCGCGCCGTCGATAGTTAGGTCCAGTTCACTGACCTCAGAGAAATTGATAAGCGGAATATTGTGTTGTCTCGCCAACTGTTCGGTCTGGTTCGACGTCGGCAGTCCACGAATACGTAGCCCATCCGCGACCATTTCACCGATCTTCAAGATCGTCCATTTGACCGTCGAACCCGTTCCGAGGCCCACCGTCATTCCGTCTTTGACATATTCGGCGGCCTTTTCGCCGACGAGCTTTTTGTATTCGTCTTGTTGGTTTGGCATATCTGTCATTTGCGGTGTTTTCCGGAATCATTCATCAAAAAGGCGGCACGAATATCTCCGCCCGCGTCTTTCAGTAATGCGGCTGCATCTGTTTCGTCGAGAGATTTTTCGGCCATCAGGATACGCACCGCGCGTTCCTTAAGTTTTTCATTTGTGGAGCGCATGTTAGTCATCCGGTTGCCCTTTACGTATCCGAGAC
>JBGTCS010000257.1:0-1750 GCA_041748715.1 Pyrinomonadaceae bacterium
GCCAGCTGGGAAATCTCCGCCACAGCGAGTATGTCGCGGATGAACCGGAGCGGCGGGTTCGGCAAGGCAAGCCTTCCTCTTCCCCACTTGATCGCGATTTCAAGGGCACTTACGGCCGAAAAGAATACGGCTTGCTCCGGATCGCTGAGCATTGCCTTCGCGGATGGACCCAGCCGGCTATCCTGCTCAGCGGCCCAGATGAAAACATGCGTATCGAGCAGAATACTCATTCTTCGTCCCTTTTCTCACGCGTGTCAGGGTTCAGGACTTTATCGAGAAACGTCTTGGCTTCTCCGGCAAAGTATTCTTCAAACTCCTCTAGCGGATCGTCGAAATTATCGTGTATAACTATTTGCCCTTTATACATCCCGATCCAATCGCCTATTTTCTTTTTCGGTACAGGCGTTAGCTTAACGGTATCTTTGCCATTCCGGGTTATGACTACCTCTTCGCCCTCGAGCGCTCGGTCAATCATTTGACTCAGCTTGGATTTCGCCTCGTATACACCTACTTTCATAGAGTTAACATAATCTAGTCAGACTATCTAGTCAAGTCAGATATTAAAGACGCCGAAGAATCGCGTATCGGATTCAAATCACCAGTGTTCATTTGATAATTATCCGGGTGGCGCCGACTGGCAGGCCAGCAATAACAACAATGCAAAAACCAACGACCAATATCGGCTGGATCTTTTTATACGTTAAAATCTTTTTTCTCAAGATTTAGCCAGGTCAATGCCGCTCCGTAAAGCAACATCTCCTTGACCGAATCGTCATAACCCGCAGATTCGATAAGCGTCCCCGGCTCAAGCTCGCCGAGGGGAAACGGATAATCCGTGCCAAGCATGACCTGATCGGCACCCACCAGCTTTATCAGAAAATCGAGCATGGCGGGCTCGTGTACGAGCGAGTCAAAATACATCCGACTCAAATACCGCCGCGGGCTGTGCGGATTGTCGACGGCACAGAGATCGGGTCGGACATGGAACCCGTGGTCTATGCGGCCGAGAGTCGCCGGAAACGAGCCTCCGCCGTGTGCAAAACAGATCCGCAAATCAGGCAGACGTTCAAGTGTTCCTGAAAAAATCAGTGAGCAGATCGCCCTCGAAAGTTCGGCCGGCATTCCAACCAGCCACGGCAGCCAGTATTTTTGCATATCACGCTCGCCCATCATGTCCCACGGATGGACAAAAATAGCCATACCGGATTCAGCACACGCGGCAAAAAAATCAAAGAACTGCGGTTCGCCGAGATTTAGTTGATTGACATTGGTGCCGATCTGCACGCCGGCGAGGCCGATCTCTTTGCATCGTTCGAGTTCCTGGATCGCAAGTTTTGTGTCCTGCATGGGAACGGTCCCTAGCCCGACGAATCGTCGCGGAAAGTCGCCCACCGTTTGCGCAATTCCGTCATTCAGGAACTTCGCGACCTCCGCCCCGTCCGCAGCTTTGGCCCAGTAGCTGAACATGACCGGAACGGTAGAGAGCACTTGTACGTCGATTCCCGCCGCGTCGCAATCTTCTATACGTTTTTCCGCGCTCCAGCAATTCGCATCGATATCGCGAAAGGCCGTGCCGTCGTCTCGGAGCATCCGAGCGCAGCACGGCTTGTAATGATCGAGCGTGATAAACCCACCGTAGCCAAACCTTTCCTTCCATTTAGGGATGTCGCGGGGCAGTATGTGCGTGTGAACGTCAATTTTCAGCATCGGCTCAATATCGTTCGATAACCTCGACGGCATCGCCGACGCG
>JBGTCS010000258.1:0-3280 GCA_041748715.1 Pyrinomonadaceae bacterium
GCGGGGTCGGAGGGCGTAACGTGAAAAAGTTCGTCCATTAAAATAGCGTCTGGATCGCCGTCGGCAGCGTTGGACGGGCCGTCGACATCTTGATGTGCGGATTCAGTGTCTTGGGTCGAGATCTCGGGCAGCACTGGATCATCGTTCGGGGCCCATTCTAATGTTTCGAGATCGCCATCTAACGATTCGTCAGGATAGGAATTAACCGGTTTGGAGGATTTCTCCGTTGTGCCGAACGTCAACGCGATAAAGGCCCGGCCGGAACGAACGGATTCGTTATCCGGATCGAGCCTGGCGGCCGTGTCGAGAGCTTTTAGTTTGTCGTCGATGCTTTCGGCCAAATGGGATTTCAGCACCCAGCCTTCGACCGACTCGGGTACGTCATCTAAAAAATCTTCGAGGAATTCGCTCGCTTTCTCACGGTCGCCGGACGCAGCGGCAGCTTTTGCCTGTTCCAGGGTGGCCAGCGACGCGGTTCGGTTTATTTCGGCAATGGCATCGGTCGCCTCTACATTATCCGGGTTGATCGACAAGACCCGGTTAAAGAATTCTAATCTTTTATCATCGGATTCGGCCATCTCGGCTTTTAAAGCCCATGCCGATTCACATTCCGGATCGTATTTAAAAGCTTGTTCCAGACACTGATCGACGAGTTCTGCCGAACCATCGCGATCAGCGGCAGCGGCGCGTTGGACAAAGGTTTTTGCCAGTAGAGAATTGGTCGCCGAGCGCCACTCGACCGCACGCGAATTTTTTGGATTGATATCCAGAACCCGATCAAGAAAGGCCAAAAGCTCCTCAGGGTAATCGCTGATCGATGCCAGCCACAGCCACGCGTCTTCGCTTGTCGGGTCCATTGCCGTTGTCTGCGAAAGAAGTTTGCGGGCCAGATCACGATCTCCGCTTTGAGCGGCGGCGATGCCTTTTTTCAAAAGTGCATCAAAACTCGGCGGGACAGAAAAACCCGAATCTTCAAAATTCTTGTTTTCGATTTGTGGAAATTCCGCGACGTTAGATTCAAATTCTAATCTCATAGATAGTATTTGCGGGAGCAGGCGATTATGCTTTCGGGACAAAATGATGAAGCTTATTACTAAATTGCACCTAGATCGGCAGTAATAAACAAAGCAATATTGGTGCCATCTGTTCAGAAATATAAGCCCTGTTGTCAATTTGGCTTATACTGCCTAAAATTAAGGTTGCCAGCAGTTCGGTACAATTTGTTGAGAGGCAAATCCTCGATAAAAATAGCCGTTTGTGACAAAAAATGGCAGGATGTCGTTGACAAAAAATAGTATCCGGCGAGATCGACGCAGGTAGGCGAATAAAAATGGAAACCCGCGAATTGGACGTTATCATTATCGGCGGCGGCCCCGGCGGAATGTCCGCAGTGCAGTGGTGCGCCGAACTCGGATTAAAAGTGTTGGTGATCGAAAAAGAAAATGAATTCGGCGGCCAACTGGTGTGCACATATAACCCGGTAAATAATTACCTCGGGGTTAAAGCCGAAAACGGTCGGGAGATTCGCGATCGGTTTTTCGATAGTGTCGAGAATAAATCTTTTGAGAGAAAGTTAAATGCTTCGATCGCTTGGGCAGACCTCGCGGGCCGGGAAATTGCTTTAGCGGATGGTTCACGATTGAGGGCAGGTGCAATCATCATCGCAACCGGTATCCGCCGCCGAACATTAGGGGTGCCCGGAGAAATTGAATTCCGAGGCCGCGGAATGGTCGAATCGGGAGCAAGAGACAGGGAACTGTTGAGCGATAAGATCGTCGCAGTTGTCGGCGGCGGCGATGCCGCACTCGAAAATGCTTTGATCCTGAGCGAGGTTGCCGCTAAAGTTGTCGTCATTCACCGCGGCAGCAAATTCTCGGGGCGAGATGAGTTTATATCGAAAGTCGAAAATACCAGCAACATCGAGATTCGCTTTCATTCGCGAGTATCGGAGATCATCGGACGCGAATCGGTTGAAGGCATTCGAATTCTAAGCGGCGAGAACGCCGAAGCGTCAGATATTGCTGTCGATTCCGTTCTGGTGCGTATAGGCGTAGTTCCCAACTCCGAAAAATTTCTCGACCAAATCGCCACCGATAGTCGCGGCTATATTTTAATCGACTCAAATTGCGCTACGGATATTCCCGGAATATTTGCCATCGGCGATGTTGCCAGCCCCGCCGCTCCGACAATTGCAAATGCAGTCGGCCAGGGATCGTCCGCAGCAAAATTTATTGCCCAAAATCGTTTGTCGAATGTTCAGTAAACCCAACGCGGCGCTTTACAAAACTTTACAAATCCCCAAAAAAATGAATATTTATCCAAAAAATGCAGGAATTTGGATTCCAAAATCAACCGATGACCCTTTATTCGCTTAATTTATGGGGGTTTTTAGCCAATTTGTGTTTGGAACGCAAAATGCGTCTATAATGTTTCCAAACAACCAGTTTTTAATCATTGTCTCATTTGTCTTTACACTTTAAGGAGGAACTATGACGCGACGGATAATCAAAATTTTTAAATGTTTGGCCATTTCAGCCTTTTTTATATCGGCCTTAATGGTCGGATCGGCATCTGCACAATCCGGGACCGGATCGATAACCGGAACCGTAGTGGATCAGGCAGGTTCGGTCGTTCCAGGGGCAACTGTGACGTTGTCTAATGCGAACACCGGCTTTAGCCGATCTGTTTCGACGGGTGCCAACGGAAGATACAATTTTGCAGCGATTCCGCCAGCGAAATATCGAATCGAAGTTCAAGCTTCGGGATTCAAAAAACTCTTGAATTCCAATGTGCAGGCAGGAGTCGATTCTAATGCGGAATTTACGTTGACCTTGGAGCCGGGCGATGTATCTGCTGTTGTCGATGTAACCAGTGGGTCGATCGAGTCGATCGTTCACACTCAGGACGCGACGATTGGCAACACCTTTGTTCCTGAACAGATTGCAATGTTGCCGACAGATCTTCGTCGCGTCAATGACCTCCTCACGCTACAGCCGGGCGTAACGCGCGAGGGTTACGTTGCCGGTGGCCGCAGCGATCAGGCCAACATCACGCTTGACGGCGTCGATATCAACGATCAACAAACTGGTGGCCGAACAAATCAGTTTCAAACGTCCCAGGGTTCGGCTCTTAGGGCGACGACAGAATCAGTCGAGGAGTTTCGCATCACCAGCGTCGGAGCAAACGCGAATCAAGGCCGTTCATCAGGAGCTCAGATTTCTCTGGTAACCAAGAGCGGTACCAATAATTTACGAGGATCGATGTTCTATTTTTATCGACC
>JBGTCS010000259.1:0-4059 GCA_041748715.1 Pyrinomonadaceae bacterium
TTGCCACGAATGCACGAATTTGATCTGAGATCACGCGGAAAAGCTAAACAAATTTACACGACAGTTTCTGACAGGCTAATTTTTCAAAGCCCTTTATTAATATAATGACCAATCTTGAAACATATTTAGACAAATTTACAGAGGCCGAATGGCTGGCGGCGGTTGATGAATTGCTGCCGGAGATCCATGAGGTCGACCGCAATGCGGTGCAGATCTGGTTTAGATTTTTTCCGCTTGAGCTTAAGCGATATGCCGACGCGAGCGAAGATCGTGAAGAGCTGATCCGCGGCCTTGCATTGCAGGGCGAGTTTGAATTGAAGAACCAGATCGATGCTTCGCACCATTTTCTTTACGGACATAGGCATTGGAAAGTCGTAAAGGCCGCGATCGAGGCCGAGGCTGTTGTTTTTACCGACCAAATCCCGACGTTGGGCGAGGAAATTAAATCGATCGGCATATTGATCGCCGAAAAACTCAGTATCGAACGTCAGATGATCAACGCGATGGTCGCGATTGGTTTGGCAACACTAAATCAGGTTGGACTCGAAGCATTTAAGGCCGCTCCCGGTGATGTCGCAAAACCGACCGGCATCATGACCAAATCGCCAAACGCCGTCATCGCCGCACGGGCAAAAGACGATTCGCAGGGCGTGTTTGGATTTCTCAAGACGATCAACAAGAAATTTTCTGTCGCCTATTCGAATCAAAAGCTTAACGGCAAGTTCGATATTATTAATGAACAGGAAATTGCCGGAGCTTCGGCAATTAACGAGCCCGGAAAATGGCAGGATCAGGACATCCGCTGCTGGGAAGGCGTCGTTCCCGTCGAATGCCTTTCGGCAAGCTGCGGTACATGCTGGGTTGGCGTACTCGGCGGCCAGGAAAAGCTCTCAGAGGTTAGCCGTCGCGAACGCCGTGCAATGAAGGTTTTTGGCTATAACCAGCCGGACGATGAGAAACCTTTTCTGCGTCTGGCCTGTCAGGCAAAAGCAACCGGCAACGCGACGATTGTTATCCCCCCCTGGAACGGCGTGTTTGGCAAAAAGGTCCGTAAGGATGTTGAAGATCTCGAACTCGAACCAAATACAACCTCGGCCAAGGCTCTACGCGAAGTAGTTGCATCGGCGATCTCGTCAGAGAAATAGAATGAGCTTTTCGATTTTAGATCAAGCGTTTTCGCTATTAGAGAAGCAAGATCCGGACGTGAACCTCGCCTTGTCTGTCGTCAACTGACAACCGCGTGCCAACGTCCGGATCTTTTTACGTTAAGGCCCGTTCTACGGGCAGACAATTGACTCGTCATCCTTCTCAGTCGCTTTTTACTTGCAGGTCGAGGCCCGCGCTTTCGCTCAGACGCAGGTTAAAACCGCCCGTTAGTAACCCAGCCTACATTCTTTTCTTTTAATTACTTAGACAATATCATTAGCAGGGCGTACGTCAGATCACTCCCAATTCGTCCGGTGGCCTCGGCCCAAAAACACACCGTTCGAAAAACAAAATATGCTTACTAACGTTCCTAAATCACCGAAACTTGATCGTTCCGCACCTGAACCTGCGACGACCGACGGCTCCGCCGGACCGCGTGCCAATTATTTTAACCGCGATGTGAGTCTATTGGAATTCTTTAATCGAGTCCTCGATGAAGCTCGCGATCAGACACAACCGCTGCTCGAACGGCTAAAATTTCTCTCGATATTGTCATCCAATCTCGATGAATTTTTTATGATCCGCGTATCGGGACTTAAGGAAAAACTTGGACGCGAGGTCGGTGTGGCCCGCGACGGATATTCAACAACCGAACTCCTTACTGAGATTCGAACACGGGTTTCCGAGATGATGAGCCAACAGATGGATTGTCTGCGGAATGACCTCATACCCGAACTTTCTCTGGCCGGGATCGTCATTACCGAATACACTCAGCTCTCCGAATCACAGCGGCGACAGCTCGACAAATATTTTCACGAGGCGGTTTACCCGCTGCTGACGCCACAGGCCGTCGATCCGACCCATCCTTTTCCATATATCTCAGGCGGCAGCATTAACTTGGGTTTGCTGGCCAAACCAAAGCTCGACTACAAAGCGGCTCGAATGATTGAGGAGGTTAACGACGAATTTTTTGTTCGGATCAAGATTCCGTCGTCGCTGCCCAGATTTATCCCGGTGGACGGCACTGAAAACATGTTTGTCTTTATCGAGGATCTTATCCACGCGAATGTCGAACTGCTAGTCCCCGAAGCGGTCAAAGGCTCTTGTCATGCATTCCGAATCACGCGAGACGGCGATCTGGAGGTGCGCGAGGCCGAGACCGAAGACCTGCTCGAAGCCATGGAGCAAAACCTCAAGCTTCGACGCTTTGGCGACGTCATCCGGCTAGAGGTGGCGACGTCAATGCCGCCGGAAATGGTCGAATATCTGACGACATCGCTAAAAATTACGCTCGACGATATCTATCCTATCGAGGGCCCTTTAAATGCTACATCATTTTGGGACATCTACGGGGTAAACCGGCCGGACCTCAAGGACAGACCGATCAGAGATGTGCATCCGACATCGATCGAGTCCGCCGAATCGACATTTGCGGCGATCAAAAAGCAGGATGTCCTGCTTCACCATCCGTACATGCCGTATTCTACGATCACCAATTTTATACAAGAAGCCGTCGAGGATCCGGATGTTTTGGCGATCAAGATCTGCCTTTACCGTATCGGCGCCGAATCGCCGATCGCTCCATTGCTGATCCGGGCAAGTGAACAGGGCAAACAGGTTACGGCACTAATTGAGATCAAGGCCCGGTTTGACGAGGAGAACAATATCGAATGGGCCAAACGCCTCGAACAAGCCGGCGTCCACGTCGTCTACGGCCTAATCGGCCTCAAGACGCATTGCAAAACAACACTCATCATCCGTCGTGAGAATAAAAAACTTGTGCGTTACGTTCATGTCGCGACCGGAAACTATAATCCGGACACATCGGCTTTTTACACGGATCTCAGTTTGCTGACCGCCCGCAAAGAGATCGGCGAGGACGCGACCGAGCTATTTAATTATCTAACCGTATATTCGCGGCGAAAGCATTTCAAGAGCCTGATCGTGGCTCCGATCTATCTGCGTCAAAAGATGCTCGAACTGATCAAACGCGAAACCGGGCACGCCAACGAGGGGCGGCCGGCCCGGATCGTGGCAAAAATGAATCGTCTGGCGGACTCGGACATCGTCGATGCCCTTTACGAAGCGTCGCAGGCCGGCGTCCAGATTGATCTGATCGTGCGGGGCGTTTGCACTTTGCGACCGGGAGTTCCGGGACTTTCCGAAAATATTCGGGTCCGAAGCGTTGTCGGCCGTCTGCTCGAACACAGTCGTGTTTTTTCATTCGAGAATGGCGGCGAGGCCGAGGTTTTCACAGGTAGCGCCGATTGGATGCCGCGCAATCTCGACCGTCGCGTCGAGGTTCTCGCACCGGTTTACGATCCTCAGATTCGGCGATATTTAAGAGAACATTTTCTCGCCACTTATTTAAAAGATAACGTCAAGGCCCGCGAATTGCAGTCCGATGGCAGCTATGCCACCGTCGAGCGGGCCGAGGGCGAAGCAGATTTTAACAGTCAAATGTCGTTCCAGGGGGCGTCAAACATATTGAAGTTCGAGAATAATCACTGATTATCAGGACAAATTTAACGGAGGTTAACTTATGGTAAGGAATTTTAGCAGGTATCTAACAATTTTATTATTAGTCTCGGTCGCGGCGATTGCCGCCCAGGATAAACAAAAGAAGTCTGAAAAATACGGCACACCGGTGATGTGGGAACCGATCGCGATTGCGGAATTTGACGTAATGGCTGGCCCGGGCGGCGAAGAAATGCGTCCGGATCTCACCACCATCACATTTATCGAGGAGCAGACCGGCGGATATTCAAAAAAATATCGGATCAAAGACGCGGCCGGAAAGACGTGGGTGGCCAAGGTCAGCGACGAAGCTCAGTCGGAAACGGCATCGGTCCGCCTTCTAGCGGCCCTCGGATACAAAACAGAGATTAATTACCTAGTACCTTCGCTCACGAT